>NZ_CAJHBH010000023.1:0-45453 GCF_904846585.1 Psychrobacter sp. H7-1 | reverse complement strand
TATCTTCTTAACGGCTTCAGCTTTAAATTCTGTGCTATAGGTTCTTATTTTCTTGACCATGATAAGCTCCGATTAATATGCTTAGTTTACCAAGTTTACTTGTACGGTTTCTTCAGCATAGCTCAAGGTGCCTTTATCATCATTAGGTGTTTTTTTATTAACTAAGTTGTTTTCAAAAATGCCGTGTTTGGTAATTGGCTCGAACGCCATTACATCAGATTTTTGAAAGTAGGTTATATTGGCATCATTACCTAAACTTAGAAAATAGCCATTGTAAGGTTCAAAGTGATAGCTTTCGTCCATATAAAGTATGGCTAACTTTTCATCAATATTATGGGCATCAAGATATTTGACCACCTCACCAGGTGCGCTATTAGTCGCATTTGCCATAGTATTTATAACATCTGCTACTAAAATATAATCATTTTTCCGCGCTTCTAACTCATCAATTAAAATACTCATTACACACCTTTACCACACCTTTAACTAAAATAAGGTGCAAGGCGGTGGCCGCTTAAAGGTGTGTAAATAGCAGCCGTTCGGGTAATTAATCCTAGCCTTGCATGGTCATTAAAACATGAGGTTACCCATGCTTTTGTATTGGGTGCTTAAAGCTGGCATGTATCACGTTCTCACCTGCTCTAAGCTTGTCTAAGTAGTCCGCCCATTTTTGCATCATTTCCCTGCGTTCATCTAGGAACCTAACACGGCTATAGGCTTCACCGTTATTATCTTTAAGCTTGTGGCCTGATTGCATGTCAGGTAAATATTTAGGGTATTTAAGCTGCTCTTGGATCATTGTTATAGCAGATGCCCTAAAGCCATGAGGCACGTGCTTACCTGCGTACCCTTTACCTGCACTGGTAAGCGTGTGATTTATCTTGTAGCGGTCTAAATATGGTCTATTCCTGCGTCTATGGTTATAAAAAACATAGTCATACATGCCAGTTTTTTCATATTGTCTTTTTAAGATCGCCACCGCTTGCTTTGGTAAAGGAATGATTAAGCTTTCTACCATATCAGCACGCCCTTTGCCCTTCTTAGGCTGTAATGTCCATTCGGCTGCCTCAAGGTCTATATCCGCCCACCTCGCTTCGCACATATCGCTTACCCTGGTATAAAGCATGGCTATTAACTGTAATGCGGTGCGGTCGTCTCTATCTGGCAAGGCATCTATATCACGCAACAATTTGCCAAAGTCCTTGGGGTTAGTGATAGCTGGCTGGTGGGTGGCTTGTGCTGTCAGTAATAGCCCTTTCACCTGCAAGGCGGGGTTAACCTCAATCATGCCCGCTCCAATGGCATAAGAGAAAACACGATCACATATCCCCCTAACTCTAACCCCTGTCTGAATATGTTCTTTCTGTATTTCACGGCATAAGCTTAAAACCATAGGGGTGGTTACTTCATTAATAGGCACCTTACCCCAAGCTTTAAGAGGGTGACTTAAAAAACGGTTCCATTCTCTAATAGTAGAGTCAGATAACCTATTGCTTTTATTTGAGGTCATATAAGCCAGCCAGCTTTTTGCCACATTCTCAAAACTATTATTCATAGCATTGGCTTTAGCTTGGCGCTGCTTTTCTCTATGGGTTATGGGGTCTATATGCTGGGCTAATAAGCGCATATTATCAGCATGGGCTTGGCGGGCTTGCTCTAAAGTTATGGCGGGGTATTGGCCTATTGTCATATATGGCCGTTTACCTGTTACTGGGTGGGTATAGCGGTGCCTAAAGTCGGCTGTGGCTGTAATTCCATTTGAATGGGGTCTTACTCGCAATTCAAGGCCTTTATAGCCTGCTATTGAGTGGCTAATGGTGGGCTTGGCATCTTTAATAGCCTGTTTTATTGCCTTATCTATCTGGGTAACTGTGGTTAGCCCTTTGAGTGTCTTTGCCATATCTCACCATCATTAAGTCATTAATTCTTGGTAGCCGTTTTGGTAGCCATTTATATGGTTAATGGTAGCCAATTTATGCTAATGCCTAATAATGGATATTATCACCAATCCCTTATACTGTATAGCCTCGTGATAAATTTAGATAACGCTAGATAATGAAACTTACGCACTCCTTGTGTTGTTGGGGACAAAAATACCTGTCTCTATTAAGTCATATTAGTGTCATCGGGTCAAACCCTTTGGTGCACACTTGTTGTAATTTGAAGCAAATTTAGAGTTGCCACTATGCTGAACCTAAAATACAAAGCCGCGTTAATCATCCGCGATACCAACAATACTAATTTGACGCTCATAATAGCCCATATGACCATAATTACCGGCCTTACTAATCACCGCCTTGACTCGGACTCGGTTTAGGGTATAAAAATTATCGACCACCCCTCTTTTTTTGGCCAAGTCGTCCAAGATATGACTTGGGTCTGAGATATGATATTGCACCCCTTGCTCGCTGGTAAAGCTAAATTGCTCCAAGCCTTTGGTCACCTTGCCCACCAATACTTTTGGCGTGATAGCATCTTGACCCGCTTTGTGTGCCACAGTGCTCGATGCCAATTTGGCACTAGATATGAGACTAAGGCCCACGCCCACCGCTGAGATTAAAAATAGCTTGGCAAGCGCTGACTTGCGATAGGGATTTTTATTGTCAGTCATAAGGTATTACCTTTTAGCGAAAGCAGTATGTGTATGGCTTAATGTAAGTCCTAAAAAAGCACCTCTAACATTACGTCAGAGGTGCTTTTTATACAAGACGCTAATGGTTAACGTCTGCTACTGCAAAACAGCCATCTAATCACTTAAAATCAAGGATTAAACACGCTCAATCACAGTAGAGATACCTTGGCCCAGACCGATACACATAGTGGCCAGACCAATTTCAGTATCCATTTGCTCCATCGCATTTAGTAGCGTCACAGTGATACGCGCACCAGAACAGCCCAGTGGGTGACCTAGAGCAATGGCACCACCATTAACGTTGATGATGTCGCGCTTATCAAGTAAGTTTAGCGCTTTAAGTACTGACAGACCTTGAGCGGCGAACGCTTCGTTTAGCTCGATGGTTTGCATGTCTTCAACCGTTAGGCCAGCACGCTTTAATGCTTTTTGAGTGGCAGGCACTGGGCCATAACCCATGATAGCGGCATCACAGCCAGCGATTGCCATGCTGCGGATGCGGGCACGTGGCTTAAGACCTAAGTCTTTGGCTTTTTGAGCGCTCATCACCAGCATCGCAGAAGCACCATCTGATAATGCAGAAGACGTGGCTGCGGTTACTGTACCGTTTGCAGGATCGAATACTGGGCGTAGCTTAGCCAATGACTCCATTGAGGTATCAGGGCGAATCACCTCATCTACGGTACAAAGCTGTAGGCGGCCTTCTGCGTCATGACCTTCAATACCGATGATTTCGTTATCAAAACGACCCGCTTGAGTGGCTGCCCAAGCACGGCGATGTGATTCATAACCGAACTCATCTTGCTGCTCACGAGTGATGCCATTCATACGGCCGAGCATTTCGGCGGTCAAACCCATCATGTTAGAGGCTTTTGCATAATGCTTAGAGGCTTCTGGGTTAATATCGATACCATGCATCATGCCCACGTGGCCCATGTGCTCAACACCACCGATGATAAATACATCACCTTGGTTGGTCATGATTTGAGCGGCAGCGGTGTGTAGGGCTTGCATTGATGAGCCACACAGACGGTTAACGGTTTGGCCACCGGCAGTCTTAGGGATATCAGCCAATAAACCAATGTTACGGCCAATGTTCATACCTTGTTCTAGGGTCTGGTTAACACAGCCCCAGATAATGTCTTCTACTTCATTGGTATCAAAGTCATTGCGCTTAACCAAAGCACGTACCAATTCAGCTGACATGCTATCAGCACGAACGTTGCGGAACATACCGTTCTTAGATTTACCCATTGCGGTACGCACGCCATCTACGATGACCACGTCTTTTGGACTTAATGTTGTCATGTAATACTCCTTGAATCTTTATTATTGTTAGGACTTACGCAAATAAATTCAGGTATTAAACTTCTGGCTTTATCTGTCAGACAGTGCAAATAAATGGCACTCTGTTGTTAAAGCTATTATTGCCATAAGCCCTAATTAAATTGTTTTAACCGTTTATCGTATTAGGCTTTTGGGTAAAATGTCTCGCCAGCCGCTGCCATATCACGGATTTTCTGCGGCGCTTCATACGCTTTGCCTAGGTGTGCATATTTCTCACATAGCGCTAAGTAGTTATCAAGGCCAACTTGGTCGATGTAACGGCATGGACCACCACGGAATGCAGGGAAGCCCACACCCATAATCATCGCCATGTCCGCTTCGCTTGGCGTCGCAACAATGTTGTCCTCTAAGCAGCGCACGGTTTCGTTACAGAAGGCCAGCATCATACGATCGATGATGGTTTGATCATCGAACTGCTGCGTATCTGTATCAGTGGTGTCTTTAAGCAGTGCATAAGTGGCGTCGTCAGCAGTCTTCTTAGGCTTACCACGGCTGTCTTTTTCGTATTTGTAGAAGCCAACGCCATTTTTCTGACCCAGACGGTTGTTTTCAAACAGATGCTTGATAGCGCCTTTGTAATCTGGCTTCATGCGATCTGGGAAGCCTTCAGCCATCACTTCTGCGCCGTGTACGCCAGTGTCTAGACCCACCACGTCGATTAGGTAGGCAGGACCCATAGGCCAGCCGAATTTCTCCATAACTTTATCAACATGAACAAAGTCAGCGCCTTGTTTTAATAGCAGGTCAAACGCACCGAAGTATGGGAACAATACGCGGTTGACTAAGAAACCTGGGCAGTCGTTGACCACAACAGGCACTTTGCCCATACGCTGAGCTAACGCAACCGTGGTTGCAATGGCTTCTTCTGATGATTTTTCACCACGGATAACTTCCACTAGCGGCATGCGATGTACTGGGTTAAAGAAGTGCATACCCACGAAGTTCTCTGGGCGCTCAAGCACAGTGGCTAAGTAGGTGATTGAGATGGTTGAGGTATTAGAGGCAAGAATGGCGTTATCTTTTACTAAGCCTTCTACTTCTTTTAGTACCGCGTGTTTTACTTTTGGATTTTCAACAACCGCTTCGATCACGATGTCAGTTTCACCAAAGTCGCCGTAATTCAAAGTAGGACGGATACGGCTTAGCGTTTCACCCATTTGAGCTGGGGTCATTTTCTTACGCTCAACCATTTTACCTAATAGCTTGCTGGCTTCACCCATACCTAAGTCTAATTGCTCAGACTTGATGTCTTTCATGATAATTGGCAAGCCTTTTGAAGCCGCTTGATAGGCAATACCGCCACCCATGATGCCAGCGCCAAGTACCGCCGCTTCATTGATGTCATGTGCATTTTTGGTGTGCTGTTTGGCAAGCTTCTTAACCGTTTGATCATTTAAGAACAGACCCACTAAGCTTTCTGCTTGTGGGGTCTTCGCCGCTTTGGCAAAACCGGCTGCTTCTACTTTAATCGCTTCATCACGGCCTAGATTGACATGCTTTTCGATGGTTTCGATTGCAATGGCAGGCGCTGGGTACTGTTTTGGATTGGCTTTGGCAAAGATGGCCGCTTTAGCAGTGCTAAATGCCATAGTCTGCTCAAGCTGGTTTAGTTTAACAGGCTGAAGCTTCTCTTCACGTTTGGCCTGCCAATCAAGATCGCCTGCGATACATTTTTTGACCAGATCCACGGCCGCTTCTTGTAAGTCATCTTGTGCTACCACAGCATCTACTAGACCCAGCTTCAACGCTTCAGCAGGTTTTTGTGCTTTACCGGTTGCAATCAGCTCTACTGCATTATCAATACCGATAACACGAGGTGTACGCACGCTACCACCGAAGCCTGGGAAGATACCCAACTGAGTCTCTGGTAGACCGATTTGCGCTTTGTCACCCATGACACGGTATTCACAAACCAAAGTCATTTCACAGCCGCCGCCCAATGCTGCGCCATTAATGGCCGCAACTTTCGGGAATGGCAGGTCTTCAAAACGGTTAAATACACCGTTGATGTCAACGATCCACTTTTCAATCTCAGCTGCTTCTTTATTAAAATGACCCACGAATTCTGTGATGTCAGCACCCGCGATAAAGACGCCTTTACTTGAGGTAACAATTAAACCTTTTACATTATCTGCTTTTTCTAAGGCACTCACAGCTTCATCGAACTGCTTATTTGTTTCGGCATCAAACTTATTAACACTCTCACCCTCGGCGTTAAATTGCATGTTAGCAATACCGTCGTCTAACAGCGATACCGTAATGCGGTTACCTTGATATATCATGTAAATCTCCTTGTTATTTTATAGCGCTTTTTTTTCAGTCCTGACAGCAAGTGTTTGCTTCAGAATCTAAACTTAGGTCAATGTAGGTCAGGGAATGGATTGAATCATACATGTCTTGATTTTATAGCACTAAACGCGGGGCAGCTGTATTAAATTTCTATTATATGGTTGCCCGTTTCTATCTGCTCCTACAATCTCTACGCCGGTTAGTGTAGGGGATTTAACCCCCCGCTGTCACAGCGCAATGACTGACTCATAGGTCATATATTTTCTATAATGGATGTGCGTGTTACGATTGTCAAAAGCTGCTACGTACGGCATTGGTAACTTAACTGCGCCTTATCTGTGCCGTTTTTAATTGTAATTGGTCGTGGGTAAAGGCCAGCGGCTACGCTAAATTTCTCCCTCTCATGGTAAACTACGCCTCCTAACCTTCTCTTATCGTCCTAATTTTGTTTATCGGGTCCGCTTTTATGACTAATCAGCACCTCAACTTTGACACTCTCAGCCAACAGGTCATCTCTACCTTACAAGCGGATATCGAGACCCTGCTTAATCATGCCAATCTGCCTAGCCCCTTACATGAGGCCTGCCACTATGCCATGACTGGGCAAGGCAAAAAAGTGCGTCCATTGCTAGTGGCCAGTGGCTATCTTACCGTGCTTGCCGGTAGTCAGGCGGCCACAATCGACACCTTACCCCTCTTTGATGACAACTGTCGCCGTGCCATGTTAGCGGTTGAATTCTTGCACACCTACTCACTAATTCATGATGACCTGCCTTGTATGGATGACGATGACTTGCGCCGTGGCCGTCCCACTTGCCATATTAAGTTTGGTGAGCCGACAGCCCTGCTGGCCGGCGATGTGTTGCAGACCTTGGCTTTTGAAGCTTTAAGCGCTGACTTGCCTGGTTTTGCGCCCATATCCAATGACAAAGCGGCCAGCTTACTTACCCTTTTTGCACCCCGTGCCCGCCGTATGGTGTCAGGTCAGATGCTGGACTTAAATGCTGAGAACAAACAAGTGAGTCAGCCTCAGCTTGAGGCCATTCACCGCGATAAAACTGGGGCGTTAATTGAGGCTGCGGTGTTAATGGGCGCCGCCTGCGCTGATGCCAATGACACTCAATACCAAGCCCTTACTTCATTTGCCAGTAATGTGGGCTTAGCATTTCAGGTCCAAGACGATATATTGGATGTCACCTCAAGTACCGATACTTTAGGCAAGCCTACTGGCAGTGATGAGGGACTTAACAAATCGACTTATGTCAAATTGATGGGCGTAGAGGCTGCCACCGACTATGCCAAGTCATTATTTTTGGCGGCAACTCAAGCCATCGATGATAATTTTGATAAAAATAGCAGCTTAATCGACTTAGCACAGTGGTTGTGGCAGCGTCAAAAATAACAAGCTTGATACGCTATCGATACTATTAGCCCCTATCATATTTGATTATAATAGATAACTTATACTGTCAGCTGTTGGGCAGGCTTAGCTTAATCAATAAGCGGCGCTTTTGACTTAACTCTTTATCATAGCAACCGGAAAATTATGCTTTTCTCGCGTAAGTTTGATTCATCTAAAGCGTTAGCCCAAAGGGTCGAAAATCGTTTTCGGGGCGCTCAAGCCCGCTTGCATAATGCCGTTAAATCTAAGTCAACCAAAACAAATCCTGCCCTTAACAGTACGGCCGCCAAACGTAGTAAAGCTGCCAAACGCAGCCCTAGTGGGCGCACTCGGCTGTTTAATGGCTTGTCACAGCCTTTTTTTGTCAAGCGCACATCTAACACTTCCTCTTATGATATCGGCCAACCCTTAAATGGCCCTCAAAATGACCGATTAAGCCCCACTAAGACCTCTTATGCAGTTTTGCCTGCTGCCAATAGCTTGAGTGCCCGCCAGCGCTTTTTAAGGCTATGTATTTTATTGAGTCTGGCCAGCATGGCGACTTTCTCAGTCTCTGCCAATGCCAGTGTGCTTGATCCTATCCGCCGAGTGTTCTCGCCCATTATTAATATTATTGATAGAAAGCCACCTTCTGAGCCGCGAGCAGGAAAATTGGTGACCGAACAGCCCGCTTTAGACCCCGATATCAGCAGTCATCCCATAGAACAAGATAGCAATACCCGGCTGTCCTTAACCAAAGACCGTCCTAGCCTGCTCAATGTGATGAATGCCGAGTTTTTGTTAAGTCGCGGCGAGATTGATCAAGCGTTGGCGCTTTATAAACAAGAGTCATTCAAACAAGATGCCACCAGTGTGTTTGAGCGTGCGCTTGAGTTGTCTTTGTTATACGAGACGCCCAGAGAATCCTTAGATTTTGCACTCAAATGGCAGCAGCAAAACCCAGAGCATATTCCTGCTTTATTTTATGTGGCGCATCTGGCACTCAAGGCCAGTGATTATGAGCTGACCGGAAAAGTACTCTCTGAGATATTAAGTTATGATTCTCAAGCCGATTTGAGCGAGATTTTGATCGGTATTTATCCCAATAACGAGGCCGATCAGCGCCGCTTGTTAGAGACCTTGCTGCGACTGCCCAAGCACAACAACCCCTCACTGCTTGTCATGCAGGCTGGACTAATGTCACATTTGGGTCAGCCAGATATTGCTTTGGTCAGTGTCAATCGTGCCTTGAAGTCTCAGCCCAACAACGCCCCCTTTATTGTGCTAAAAGCCGATATCCTAAAGCAGCTAGAACCTGATCGTAAGGTTTTAAAATTTGTCAGTAGCGAGCGCAAACGCTTAAAGAATAATAAAACCTTATATCTTTATGAAATCCGCTATCTACTTGAGCTGGGTCAGACCCAAGGAGCTTGGGATTTGTTATTAGTAGCGCATGATTTATTTCATGATGAAGAGGTGACTTTGCTGGCCGCCTTGGTCAGTATCGATATTGAGGCTTATACCAAGGCCGATGAGCTGCTCTCTGAGCTGGCCTCCTCCCCCGCTTATATCGACCAAGCCTATTATTATTTGGGTATCAGCGCCGAACGTCAGCACAAATACGAGCGTGCTGAGCGGTTTTTGTCCAAAGTCATGCAAGAAAACTTAGTGTTAAAAGCACGTCAAAAGCTGGTGTCTATCCAGTTGCTACAGGGTCATGCCGATCAAGCATTGGCTACCTTACAGCAGTTTAGCCATCAATTTGATGTCTATGCGCCCGAAAGTGCCATCATGCAGGCCGATATCTTACGTCAGCAAGGTAAATTGCCTGAAGCGCAGCAGTTGTTGGCCGACGCCAATGCGCGTGCGCCCGATGATACCAAGCTACTTTTTGCCCGAGCACAACTGTTAGATAATGAAAAAGATACCGCGCTCAAACACGAACTGCTGGACCATCTGCTGTTGATTAACCCAGAAAACCCGGATTATATTTTGGCATTGGCGGTATTGTTATTTGAGCAAGGTGACGAGACAGAGGTGGCAAAGTCGCTTACTTTGGCGCAGTCAATATTAGAGATTCCTTTTGACTCACCTATGTTTAAGCAAAACAATTATTTGGCTGCTTTAAACATCTTAGCCGCTGATGCTCTATCAAAACAGCAGTATCAAGCGGTGGTTGAATATTTAGAGGGGCCTTATGACATCTCGCCCACCCTAGACTCAGGAATTATTTTGCTGCGCGCTTATCAAGGCTTAGATGAGCAGGATAAAGTGCTGAGCTTATTTAATGATATTCAGCAGCGCTTTGCGGTCGGTCAGCAAGATTTAAGTGATCGCTTGCAGTCGTATTAGTATGAATGTGTCGTGCAGCTGTCAATCTATCCTAATTATAAATCGACAAAGCTTATAAATTTGGCCGCCGCCGATACCGTGAAAATCACAAAAACCGAACCATCTAGACGCTTACAGATGATAAAGCTTTGCTAAACTTAGCGCTTATTGGCTGTTTTTAGCGCCCAGTTTTATGTTTTTATTATCATTGTTATACACTTGCTTCAATTTTGGATTTATTTTTAAGACTTATTTATTAAGGACAATTATGACCCTACTGTTTTCAAGCCGTGCGGCTACTGTTACTCAGCGCCCTAGTGACGCTATGATTGACACTAGTATTACCGCTACTAAGCCTACCAATACCCCTCGCATGACCAAAGCTTGGGCAGGTTTAGCCCTAGCCGCTTGTGCTGTGGCAATCACGGGCTGCCAGACCACTCAGACGTTAGGGGGCGTTAATACCACACAGGTCGTCACCGCAGGCGATGCTCAGTATCCTGACTTGCTAAAAAGCTTTAGCATTCGCGGTAAAATTGGGGTTACCACGCCTAAGACACAAACTGCCGCTGCACAATCTGGCAGTGCCTTTTATGTGTGGGCACAAGAAGATGAGCGCTTTGCCATTGATATCACTGGCGCACTGGGCATCGGTCACACTGTGATTGAATATGATGGTAATACCGCAACCTTAGTCAGCGACCGTACTGGTGAGATTAGTGCCACCTCACCAGAGGAATTATTGCAGCAAGCTACAGGCTGGCAAGCCCCGATCTCTCAGCTACGCCACTGGATTTCTGGTCGCCCTGCGCCTACTGATAGCAACAGTGAGCTCGACGCACAAGGGCGCCTACAGACCTCACAAAATGGCGACTGGATAGCCCGCTTCGATTATAAAGACAGCGCAGCACAAACCCGTCGCCCCAATAAAATCACTGTGATGCGTAACGATGGTCACCGAGTTATCTTGACCATAGCGCACGATAAATAACCAATAAATTTGCGTCCAATTCACTGTTGAAGCAGATACGTTAATAGCCTCTTGTAAGAAGACTGTATTATGACCTCGTATGCCAAGCTTAGTTTATTTTCACCGGCGAAAATCAATCTGTTTTTGCACATTACCGGTAAAAGAGCAGATGGCTATCATAACTTGCAGACGGTGTTTCGTTTGCTAGACTGGGGTGATACCCTAGAGTTCTTGGTCACCCAAGACAGCTTCGATCCTACAGCGCCGATTAATGAGCAGCACTTACCGGTTCGCTTAAGTAGCACAGTGGCCATCACCGCACAGGTGATGGACAACTTGGTCATCAAAGCGGCTATGGCGCTGCTACAGGCATGGCAAAACAGTGCCGCCGCACGGTCATCTGACCCCGCGGTAACCCCTCACCTGCCGGTTATCGAAGTGACGCTCAACAAAGTTCTACCAACTGGCGCAGGCCTTGGTGGCGGCTCCTCAAATGCAGCCACTACCTTAATAGCGCTAAATAAGCTATGGGGCTTTCATTATGACATCGAGGCTTTAATCAAGATTGGCGCAACGGTCGGCGCTGATGTGCCAATTTTTGTGCTTGGGCAAGATGCCATTGCTGAGGGCATCGGCGAGCGGCTAACCCCCATCAAGTTGCCACAGCATCAATATTTGCTATTAAATCCTGCAGCTCATGCAGCAACCCAAGCCCTATTTGCCCACCCTGACTTGCAGCGCAATGTGCCCGCATTAAGCATAGATGAGATAAAAGCGGCACAATCTTGCTACTTGCAGCAGCTTAATGCGCCATTTAGCAATGTATTTGAGCCGGTGGTGACCAAGTTGGTGCCTGAGGTGAATCAGGCACTCAATTATCTTAGACAGCTTGAGGCGCTCACCGGCACCCAAGCACGTATGACCGGTACCGGCAGCAGTGTATTTTTGCCAATACCTACTGACAAAATCAGCCTCATAACACATCACCTTAGCAATGCTGGGGCGCCTTGTGATTATGTACTGACCCAAAGTTTAGATAAAAACGGGCAAAACCCTGAATAATTTGGCAAAATTGCTATTTAAAGGCTGCTTAAAGACTATCTAAATGCAGGGCACCCTGCTGTTTTAAACCCTGGTAATTTCCATCAAAAATAATATCTTTTAAATTAGTATTGAAAAACTATTGCAATCGAAAAATTCTTGTGTATAATAACTCGCCCATAAAGGGGTATAGCCAAGTTGGTAAGGCATCAGGTTTTGATCCTGACATCCGTTGGTTCGAGTCCAGCTACCCCTGCCATATTCGTCAAAGGCTTAGCCAAGTATTTATAAAATTAAATGGCTTAGTTTATTGACATATCTAGTTAGTTTTCGGTATAGTTCGCGTCGAACGCAACCGAGAAGACAGTAAGTAAAAAGTATCAAAATATTGATAAATTATAAATATTTTGATAGTAAATTATCAAGAGACATGCTACTTTAACAGCAGCACATGAGTTCTTGATAAAGTTTGTCTGTTACAGGGGTATAGCCAAGTTGGTAAGGCATCAGGTTTTGATCCTGACATCCGTTGGTTCGAGTCCAGCTACCCCTGCCATTTTCTAAACGTTCAACTTTCTTCTTTATTTGTGCAGTCTCTACTGCTCCTCTCCTAAGTCAAATAAATAGGACTTGAACCATGCCATATCTGGCGATTTTTACGGGTAATGCCCACCCTGAGCTGGCAAAAACTGTCGCAGATCATTTACACATTCCTCTTGGCCGTGCTGATGTCACGCGCTTCTCTGACGGTGAAATCGCTGTTGAGATTAAAGAGCACGTACGTGGTAAAGACGTCTTCATTCTACAACCTACTTGCGCCCCTACCAACGATAACTTGATGGAAATCATGGTGATGGCTGATGCACTGCGTCGTTCAAGTGCCGGTCGTATCACTGCGGTTATGCCCTACTTCGGCTATGCCCGTCAGGATCGTCGTCCCCGTTCAGCGCGTGTGCCTATTTCGGCAAAAGTAGTGGCAGACATGCTAAACATCGTTAGCATTGATCGTGTGATGACTGTCGATTTGCACTCTGACCAAATTCAAGGTTTCTTTGACATTCCAGTAGATAACATCTACGGTACGCCAGTATTGTTAAAAGACCTTAGAAAGCAAGGCTACGACAACCTAATGGTTGTGTCACCAGACGTAGGTGGTGTTGTTCGTGCGCGTGCTATGGCCAAAGAGCTTGGCGGTAACACCGAGCTTGCCATCATCGACAAGCGTCGTGCTCGTGCTAATGAATCACAAGTTATGCACATCATTGGTGATGTAAAAGACCGTGATTGTGTGATTGTTGATGACATGGTAGATACCGCAGGCACGCTATGTAAAGCCGCCCAAGCCCTTAAAGACAATGGCGCCCGTCGCGTATTAGGTTATATCACTCACCCTGTATTATCAGGTAATGCGATTAAAACCATTGGCGAATCTGTGTTGGATGAGCTGGTCGTAACGGACAGTATTCCTTTGTCTGATGAAGCTAAGGCTTGCAGCAAAATTCGTCAAGTGACCATTGCTTCACTATTGGCCGAAAGCTTACGCCGTATCAACAATGAAGAGTCTATCAGTGCAATGTTTGAGTCTATCGACTAATCACTGCAGCCTGATGACTAACAAAAAAACCGCCCGCTAATGCCGGGCGGTTTTTTTGTGCTAGATTTTAATGCCCATTACCCGTATAATACGGCCTTTGTATCTGTATCAACCTCAAGTTGAGGCTATTTTGGGTACAAAAACTACGATGTTTGTCTGGCCACGTTGGTCGCAAGCGTAGCTTGAAGACAACATCAAACCAAATTATTTAATCAAGGATACTCTCATGAGTGATATTTTATACACGGTAAACGGCATCACCCGTACCGACGATCAGCAGGGCAAAGGTGCGAGCCGCCGCCTGCGTAAGCAAAATCTTGTACCAGCCATTATCTATGGTGGTAACGAAGAGCCTACAGCTATCGCTATCAAAAAAAATGAGCTATGGAAACTTCTTGAAAACGAAGCTTTCTTCTCAAACATTTTGACCATCAACCTTGAAGGCGAAGAGCATCTAGCGGTTATTAAAGACCTACAGCGCCATCCTTCTAAAGGCTTTGCAATGCACGCTGACTTCCAGCGCATCGTTAAAGGTCAGAAGATCAACATGCAGATTCCATTGCACTTCACAGGTCGTGAAGAAGCACCAGGTATCAAAGCAGGCGGTATCTTATCTACGCTAGTGACTGACATCGAAATCGTATGTCTACCTTCTAACCTACCAGAATTCCTAGAAGTAGATGTGTCTAACCTAGAAATCGGTGAGTCTCTACACTTAACAGACATCAAACTTCCTGAAGGTGTTGTTATCTTCGAACTTGACGTTGATGAGCCAGTTGACCGCACTGTGGTTAACATGCAGGCCCCAACTGTTGAAGAAGTTGACACTGATGCTGAAGAAGTTGACGCAGCTGACGTTCCAGCTACCGAACAAGGTAGTGAAGAAGACAAAGGCGAATAATTTTCGCCCGCCACTCACAACCGATACGCCTTGTGCTATCAGTTATGGGTGGCCCTCCTTACTTACTAGACAGTGAAAACGCTATGTCCCAACTTAAACTTATTGTTGGGCTTGGCAACCCAGGTCAGCAGTATGTCGAAACCCGACATAATGCTGGCTTTTGGTTTGTGGCCCTGATTGCCGATCAATTTAATATTGAATTGGCAGCTGACAAGAAGTTCAATGGCTTAACCGGACGCGGACGTATCTTTGGTACCGATGTTCGCCTGTTGTTGCCGATGACTTTTATGAATAAGTCAGGTCAATCGGTTGTGCCTATGGCGAAATACTATGACATTAAACCTGAAGAGCTCCTTATCGCTCATGATGAGCTTGATATTGCAGCAGGTAGTATTAAGCTAAAAACTGGCGGTGGTCATGGCGGTCATAATGGCCTACGTGATATCACGCCCCATTTAGGCAATGACTTTCACCGCTTACGTATAGGCATTGGCCATCCCGGTCATAAATCTAAAGTAAGTGGCCATGTCCTATCTAAACCCTCTCCTGAAGATCAAATTGCTATTGAAGCTGCTTTAGACGCCGCTATGTCCTCATTAAAGTTGATGGTAACAGGCGATATTGAAAAAGCACGCAGTCAAATTAATGGCTTTAAACTTCCCAATTGATAGACATTAACTTAAGGCGGCTATTGATTTTTTTGATATTTGCCGCTATTAAGTTACTACCCCTTCCGTATTTTTCTTTTTGCTAATTTATTCAAAAAATAGCAGAATAGTGCTGTTTTTATGAGTATAATTTGCTCTCACGTTTTTTGCGTACAATTTTTCCGGCCCATTATTTCAAGGAATCCTCTATGTTATTGACCTTATTAAAAGGCAAATTACACCGTGCCCGCGTTACCCATGCAGATTTGCACTATGAAGGCTCTTGTGGGATAGATGGCGACTTATTGGATCTAGCTGGTATTCGTGAAAACGAATCCATTGATATCTACAACGTCAGCAATGGCAAGCGCTTTCGCACTTATGCCATCCGTGCTGAAGCCGGCTCTGGTATTATTTCATTAAATGGTGCTGCCGCTTATATGGCAGACTTAGGCGACATCGTTATCATTTGTGCTTACGCTCAGATGGATGAGCAAGAAGCCGATACGCATAAACCAAAACTAGTCTATTGTAATGAAGACAATACTGTAAAAGATACGGCCAATATCATTCCGGTCCAAGTGTCTTAATCCCTACCCTTTATTCCCCCTTTTAGTAAATGCTAAGCGATTCACTTTGCTTAGCATTTTTTATTTTTATTATCCTATTATTTTTATTAATCCGTATGGGAGTGTTTTATGGGCCTAGCGATTGTCGCTGTTGTCCTTGGATTGGCCATTTTAGTTTGGAGTGCAGACACCTTTATTGATGGTGCCACCAGCTTGGCTGTGCGCTTTAATATGCCAAGTTTTTTGATTGGGGTCATTATCTTAGGCATTGGTACTTCAGCGCCCGAGCTTGTGGTATCTGCTTTAGCAGCGTTTGCTGGTAGTCCAGATTTGGCGCTGGGTAACGCTTATGGCTCTAATATTATCAATATTACCTTAGTACTTGGCGTGACCGCGTTAATTAGCCCCATCTTGATCCGTAGCGATGTGATTCGATACGACTTAATGCTGTTACTGGCGGTCACTGCTTTGGCGGCTATTCAGTTGGTCGATGGTAGTTTATCTCGGCTCGATGGCATTGTGCTTGTTGTCGCCTTAGTGGCGGTGTTACTGATACAGATTCTGTTAAGTCTACGAAGTAACAAGGACAAAGTAGAGTTACCAGAGCAATTGGCAGCCAAAGAGCAGGTTAATGTTTTCAAATCCTTTGGCACCTTAATCTTGGGCTTGAGTTTATTAATCACCAGCTCACGAGCCATCGTTTGGGGTGCGGTTGAATTAGCCACACTGTGGGGCATGAGTGAGCTGCTTATCGGTCTAACCATCGTGGCCATTGGCACCTCATTACCCGAGCTGGTAGCCAGTGTGGCAGCCGCTAGACGCGGTGAGCATGACATGGCACTGGGCAATGTCATTGGCTCAAATTTATTTAATACATTAGGTGTGGTAGGGCTGGCTGCCATCATTAAACCCATGCAACACATTGACCCTCAGATTTTGTCTCGCGATGTGATGATGGTGGGCATGGTCAGCGTGCTACTTTTTATATTGGCAATTATAGCCTTTAAGCGTCAAGGTGAGATGAAGCATGGCAGTGGCGTGGTGCTCATTCTAACCTTTATCTTCTATTCAGTGTTGCTGGCGAAATCTGCCGCCTAGCTGCTGCACGCAGCTTTTAGCCAGATAAGCCATTGTTGTCGCAAAGCCAAAAAAAAGAGGCCGTTAACGGCCTCTTTTTTTTGTGTCTGATTATGATTAAGCTATGAGCTGGCGTTATAGTCTAGCAGCAAGCTCAGCCCCATCACGTATCGCCCGCTTGGCATCAAGCTCTGCTGCTAATTTCGCACCGCCAATAATATGGTATTCAGTCTTACCTAGTTTGGTACTGGCTTTGGCATCTGTTAAGGCCGGCATAAGCTCATTGACTGACTCTTGCCCTGCACAGACCACAATGGTATCAACACGAAGTAGCTGACTGTGGCCTTGCGGCGTGGTGACCCATAAGCCCTCATTGGTTACCTTGTCATAAGTCACACCAGGCATTTGTAGCACACCATGAGACTTAATATGGGCACGGTGCACCCAGCCGGTGGTTTTGTTCAGCCCCTTGCCCAGACGACCATCACGGCGCTGTAGCAAATACACACGGCGAGCCGGAACAATCTTCTCAGGACGAGTTAAGCCGCCATCGGTCTGATAATCCGCTTGAGTATTGACCCCCCACTCTTGCTTCCAGTCAGTCACAGACTGCGGCTCAGGGCGGTAGCTTGGGTCTTTTAAGGTCTCAGGGCCCAATTCATGTAGTGGCTGGCCATGACGGGCAGTCAAGTACTCACTGACATCGAAGCCAATACCGCCAGCCCCAATCACCGCTACGCTCTCACCCACAGCTTTTTCGCCAGATAGCAGCTCAGCATAACTAATCACCTTAGCATTATCCGCCCCTTCAAGCTTGCCTTCTAAGCTGCGTGGCACTACCCCTGTGGCGATAATGACGTGGTCATACTCGGCCTCGTCCAACATCTCTTTGGTCACTTTGGTATTGAGCTTAATGGCAACGTTTTGATAGTTTAATTCGTTGAGATAATAGCGGGTGGTTTCAAAGAACTCTTCTTTACCCGGAATCACTTTGGCGTAGTTGAACTGGCCGCCTAAGATGTCTTTGGCCTCATAAAGGGTGACATCATGGCCACGTTTGGCAGCAATGGTCGCCGCTGACATGCCTGCCACACCGCCACCAACCACAGCAATTTTCTTCGGCTTTTTGGTAGGCTCATAGCTCAGCTCAGTCTCATAGCAGGCTCTGGGGTTGACCAAACAGGTGGAGCGCTTGTTTTCAAAAGTATGGTCTAAGCAGGCCTGATTACAAGCAATGCAGGTATTGATGCGATCGGTTTGACCATTTTTGGCCTTATTGACCCAGTCTGGATCCGCTAAAAAGGGGCGCGCCATCTGAATTAAATCAGCTTGCCCATTCGCCAAGATTTGCTCTGCTGTCTGTGGCATATTGATGCGGTTGGCTGCCATCACAGGGATGGACACATGTTTTTTGACCTCTGCAGTATAGTCTACGAAAGCGGCACGTGGGACACTGGTGACAATGGTCGGTACACGGGCTTCGTGCCAGCCGATACCTGTATTAAAGATACTCACTCCAGCCGCCTCTAATGCCTTGGCGACCGTGATGACTTCATCCATAACATTGCCATCTTTGACCAAGTCAATCATGGATAAACGAAATATAATAATAAAGTCTTCACCCACCGCTTCGCGTATTGCCTCGACTACTTCGACTGCAAACTTCATACGCCCATTGATATCACCACCATATTCATCGGTGCGCTGGTTCACATGACGCGATAAAAACTGGTTCAGTAAGTAGCCTTCTGAGCCCATCACTTCTACCCCATCGTAGCCAGCTTGTTTGGCAAGGCTAGCAGAGCGCGCATAATCAGCAATGGTACTTTTGATATTTTTAATGCTCATTTGGCGCGGTTTAAAGGGGGATATGGGCGACTTAAAGGGACTGGCAGATACCACAAATGGATGATAACCATAACGACCACTGTGCAAAATTTGCATAATGATTTTACTGTCATGGCGATGTACCGCACGGGTTAACCGCTGATGATTAATCACATCCGCTCTAGTATTCATACTACCACCTGCCGGCAGCAGCCACCCTTCACGGTTGGGTGAAATACCACCGGTAATCATCATCGCCACGCCGCCTTTAGCACGCTCAGCAAAATAAGCTGCCAGCTTACCGTAGTTATAAAAGCGATCTTCTAATCCGGTGTGCATCGACCCCATGACAATACGGTTTTTTAAGCTGGTGTGGCCCAAATCTAAAGGCTCAAAAATATGTGGATAGGCCATATTGGTCACAGAAATATTCTGTGCATTATCGACCGAGATGGAAGGTTGGGCTGAGGTAGCGGCAGCTGCCATAAAAAATATCCTTATCAATATACAATGACTTAAAGGGAAAATTATCTAAATGGTTAGGTAACAGATGGGTAGCGGGTTCTCTAACGATAACATTGCTTAACTTAACTGAACTAATAATTAGCTCTTATAAAGAGCTGCGGACTAAAGCGGCAACTCAATCATAAAAAAATTATTTATTAACTTATACTTAGCCGGTATATTGGGTAATACAAATTTGATATTGTTAGTTGACCAACTAATTTGAGTTAACATATACTCACTCATTGTCATCACAATAAAAATGACAAACTATCTGTATCATAAGCTTATTTAGAGGGGTCGTGCAAAGGGTATGCAATGACCGCTTAGACATTCATGCTCAGATACCTAACTCAACATTTCTGATAAAGGACTATCTTTTATGACCGATTATACTACCGGTTTAGGCAAAACCGAGGCCAATCACCAGCCGCTCACGCCCTTACAATTCCTCACTCGCGCCGCTTCGGTCTATCCTCATAAAACCTCTATCATTTATGATGATTTAGTCAACACGCCCATTACCTATACCTGGTCTCAAACCTTTGAGCGCTGCCGTAAATTGGCCCACGCCCTGCGCAAGCTTGGTATTGGCAAAGAAGATACTGTGGCCATTATGGCACCCAATACACCGGCCATGGTGGAAGCCGCTTTTGGAGTACCTATGTCGCAAGGGGTACTGTGTACTCTAAATACGCGTTTAGACATCAATGCCCTCACCTTTTGTTTGCAGCACTCCGAAGCCAAAGTGTTGATCATTGACAGCGAATACGCTCATCATGTAGAGCTTATAGAAGAAACCTTCCCCAACTTAATCCTCATTCACGCCATCGACATGACGCTGCCTGATGTGCCTGCTTTTGGCAAAATGAGCTATGAGGCACTCTTACAAAGCGGTGAATTTGACTCTGATGAGGCAATCAGAGCCTTTGATGGCACCATCTATCCCACCGATGAGTGGGATGCCATTGCTCTCAATTACACTTCAGGTACCACCGGCAAGCCCAAAGGCGTGGTCTATCATCACCGCGGCGCTACTTTGAATGCGCTGTCAAATATTTTAGATTGGGACATGCCCAAGCATACCACCTACTTATGGACCTTACCCTTGTTCCATTGTAACGGTTGGTGTTTTCCTTGGACAGTCGCTGAGCGTGCTGGTATTAACGTCTGCTTACGTCAAATCGATGCCAATTTAATCCTAAAACTGATTGCCAAATATCAGATTACTCATTACTGCGCCGCCCCCATTGTGCATAATATGATAGCAGCAGGTGATAGCCAGCTACAGCAAGCCATTAACCATAATGTGAAAGGCTTTGTGGCCGGTGCGCCGCCTTCTGAAGCCATGCTCGAGAAGATGGAGGCGATGAACTTTAATGTCACTCATGTGTATGGTCTCACTGAGGTCTACGGGCCGGTGACCATCTGTGCTGAGCATGATGAATGGCAACAGCTTTCGGTGTCAGAACGTGCTGCCAAAAAATCGCGTCAAGGTGTGGTGTCACACTTAATGAGCGGCTTTGAGGTATTCAAACAAGGCACCACCGAGCCGGTTGCTGCTGATGCAACTGAGATGGGCGAGCTGGCCTTAAAGGGCAACATGGTTATGAAAGGCTATTTAAAAAACCCCAAAGCGACCAAAGAGGCGTTTGCAGGCAGCTGGTTCCGTACCGGTGACTTGGGCGTCAAATACCCAGATGGCTATATCAAAATTATGGATCGCCTAAAAGATATCATTATCTCAGGAGGCGAGAACATCTCAAGTATTGAGATTGAAAACACCTTATACAAAATGCCTGAGGTGAGTAGCTGCGGCGTGGTGGCAGCCTCCAATGATAAGTGGGGAGAGGTGCCTGTGGCCTTCATCGAAATAGCTGAGGGCGCAACTTTGACCCGTGATCAGGTTATTGAGCATTGTCGTCATCATCTGGCTAAGTTTAAAGTGCCCAAACATGTGATTTTCTGTGAAATTCCTAAAACCAGCACCGGAAAAATCCAAAAGTTTGAGCTGCGTAATGCCGCCCAATCTATGGCCAATGAAGAGCCCAAGGTAAAGTCTTAGGCAGTATCCATACTTTATAGCCGCTATAAAAAACGCCAACGAGGAATGATTCGCTGGCGTTTTTTTAACTCTTACAATCAGCCAATTAAGCAGCAGGCTGCACCTTATCTAGCACTTGCTTAAAGCGCGCCACTGCCCCATCAATATCGATCAATTTATCTAAGCCAAACAGACCTAAGCGGAAGGTCTTAAAGCCATCAGGCTCACCCACTTGTAGCGGCACACCGGCGGCAATTTGCATACCTTGAGCAGCAAAAGCACGGCCTTTGTGCATCTCTTCATCTTGGGTGTAGCACACCACCACACCTGGCGCTTGATAGCCTTCGGCAGCAACGCTTTGGATACCGCGGTCTTCTAGCAAGTCGCGGATACGATTGCCAAGCTCCCACTGCGCCTGCTTTAATTCCTCAAAACCGATTTCTTTGGCTTCTAGCATCACATCACGGAACATACGTAGGCCATCGGTGGGCATAGTGGCATGATAGGCATGTCCACCATTTTCATAGGCACGCATGATATTAAGCCACTGCTTTAAGTCTAAGCTAAAGCTGTCAGACTCAGTCGCCTCTACTTGGGAGACCGCATTTTCGCTGAGCATAACAAGACCGGCACAAGGGGTACTACTCCACCCTTTTTGCGGCGCAGAAACCAGAACATCAATACCTAACTGCTTCATATCTAACCAGATACAGCCTGAAGCAATACAGTCGATAACCAGTAATCCACCCACACTATGTACAGCCTCTGCTAACTGCTTGATGTAGTCATCAGATAAAATCATACCTGAGGCGGTCTCAACATGCGGCGCAAATACCACAGCAGGCTTTTTGTCTTTAATGGCAGCCACAGCGTCTTCGATGGCCACAGGTGCAAATGGATTGGGCGCGCCTTGTTCTGACTCACCCTCTACTTGCTGGGCCTTTAGCGCTTCTACAGATTTGGCAATTTTGCCTTTTTCTAAAATCTGGGTCCAGCGATAACTAAACCAGCCATTGCGTATCACCAAACAGTCTTTGTCTGTGGCCAATTGGCGGGCAATCGCTTCCATAGCATAGGTGCCTGAGCCTGGCACAATGGCCACAGCATCGGCGGCATAAACTTGCTTTAGATTGCTGGATAAGTCAGTCATGACTTGCTGAAATACTTTTGACATGTGGTTTAAAGCACGATCGGTATAAACTACTGAATACTCTAACAAACCATCAGGATCAACATCGGAACGTAATGCAGGCATAGCTACTCCTATTTTTTATTAAAATCATACTTGGGGGGTGACACTAGTTATACCACAAATACTACCTTGCGTTTTTAGTATAGCTGGAACCTGCTGATGAGTACAACTTAACTCATGACTGAGCGGAATTAACAAAAAAAAGACCCACTTATGAGTAAGCGGGTCTTTGGCAAAGATTACAAAGGTAATAGCGAGATAACGTATTACTCATCTTCGATTTTGGCTTGGATATAATTCTCAATACCCATAGCTTCAATCAAGTCTTTTTGAGTATCTAACCAATCCACATAATCTTCATTACCGTCTTTTAGATCCAGTAGCAGCTTGCGAGACACGTAATCTTGCTTTTGCTCACACAGTGTAATTGATTCGGTAATAGTATCAAATTTTTGATTTTCTAAAAGTACGTTGCACTCAATCATCTCGGCCACATCTTCACCGATGAACAGCTTGCCATAATCTTGCAAATTAGGCAGACCTTCTAGTAATAAGATGCGTTCAATCAGCGCATCTGACCATTTCATCTCAGCGATAGATTGTTTATAAAACGCCTCATTTAACTCTTCAATACCCCAGTTTTTGGCAATACGGGCATGCAAAAAATACTGGTTGATTGCGATTAATGACTGGCCAAGCACCTTGTTTAAGGCACGAATAACGTCTTTGTCACCCTGCATAACTTTCTCCTAATCCTGCTGTTGAC
Organism: Psychrobacter sp. H7-1; assembly: GCF_904846585.1. Classification (NCBI taxonomy): domain Bacteria; kingdom Pseudomonadati; phylum Pseudomonadota; class Gammaproteobacteria; order Moraxellales; family Moraxellaceae; genus Psychrobacter; species Psychrobacter sp. H7-1. The sequence continues at coordinate 22,341 of NZ_CAJHBH010000023.1, read as the reverse complement.
TTCATGGCGGCTAAAATTGTGTACTCATAGCAAATGAGGCTTATTCTGAAATCTCGCCCATTTGGCTCTGTAAGTAGTTTGGTAGACCTACCATGTCAATCAATCGAAGCTGCTGCTCTAACCAGTGCGCATGATCTTCTTCAGTATCCTCTAACTGAGCCACCAAAATATCACGGGTGACATAGTCGTGCTCTTGTTCACACAGCGCGATGCCCTGTTTTAGATGTTGCTGTACTTTGTATTCTAGCTCTAAGTCTAGCTTCAGCATCTCAGGTACTGTGCTACCTATATTGATAGGATCTACAGTCATGTTAGGTTTGCCACCTAGCATTAATAGACGGCGGATAATGGCTTGGGCATGTAAGGTTTCATCTTCCATTTCATGATGAATACGATCATATAACTTACCGTAATGCCATTCACCATACATCTCTGAATGGATAAAGTATTGATCGCGGGCCCCTAACTCACCCCCGAGCAAGAAGTTTAAGTAATCAATGACTTTTTGGCTGCCTTTCATGGTAGTTACCTTTTATTTAACGTTTTATTGATAAGTGACGCCCTATCATTTGCAATGTGGCTACGTCTTTAAACCCATAACTCTTTGTATAACCATAACTCTTTGTATAAATAATATAGTAGCAAATTCACAGTATTAAGACAGTTGTTTTTAGAACTGAGAATGGAGGGACAAATGCAAATGAGAACGTATCAAACAAAAAAAAGTGAACCTGAATTTATCATGGCTCACTTTCACTATATTGTCTTTTATATTGTATCTACGCTTTAGGCTGTTTTACTTTTAATCCACTAAGGTTAAAGGCAAGCTAAACGGCATAAGCCAATTGACTTACCAATTCACTATCGTAGCTCATGGCATGATGCTCTTCTAGGTAGTCGTTGACCATAGGCTCACAGCAGCCGCAGCAAGTAGCCACATCTAAGGCCTCTTTTAAGGCATCCATAGAGTCCACGCCCGAAGCAAGTGCCGCTTTAATTTGGCGGTCCTTAACATTATTGCATATGCAAACGATCATTTTGATACCCTCAGTTATTGGCTTGCCAAAGCACCTAAGATTAGTAAGTTACTGCTTATGATAACGATAATAATTCTTATTCACAACAGTTATTTTTATCTAATTCGCCATATTTACAAAAAAATTAACTTCAGAAAAACTTGATTAACGCCACTATTTGCATTAGTGATAACAGCTAAAAATTACCTATCTATATAGCTTTTAGCCAAAAAAAAAGACTGAGCTTAAGCTCAGTCTTAATTGTCTTAGGATAATAAGTAGCGGTAATCAAAAATTAAACCACGACATAAAAGCTTGGCTATTTACCCGCTTTCATATCCATACGTACTTTTTTGACTAAGTAATCCACCACTTTTGGCACCTTACCATCTTCACCTTGTACCACGTATTTACCATGTACCACTACCGCAGGCACACCAGTAATTTGATAACGCATAGCACCTGCTTTAGAGCGCGCTACTTTGGTACTTACCGCAAATGAATTGTATAGCTTGTTAAACTCTTTTTGGTCTAAGCCTTGGCTGGCATACCATTTAGATAAAGAAGCTTGATCAAACAGACGCTTGTTGTCTTTATGGATGGCATCAAATAGCTTAGTGTGAGTTTGCGGTAGATATCCCATAAGTTGAGCGGCATAGAATCCTCGGGCATTTGTTTCCCACATAGGATTAAGCGCAGCAGGCGACTGCATGAAGATGACGTCGCTTGGCTTGTTTTTCGCCCATTTAAGCATATAAGGGTCTAGATTGTAACAATGAGGGCAACCGTACCAGAAGAACTCGCGTACGATAATGTTGTCACCGCTGATGGTTTCGGGATTGTCCAATACTATATAGTCTTTACCGGCCACATAATCTGCAGCAAATGCTGGCATAGAAGCCAAACCAACGGCAGCAGCTAAAGAGGCCAAAGCAAAACCTCGTTGAGAATAAAACTTCATCGTAATTCCTTAAGAATATTTAGGAGGTGATTGGGGTCTATATTATAAGTGGCTTGTATTCAACATAGAGCTTACAGCGACAGCGAGTTCAAACAACCCTGATCTTGATATCTTTAGTAGATTGTCGCCTGCTACTTTACTTTTTTTAAGATTGCCTATGATACCGCATTTGCCCAGTCTGTGTGAACCGTCAGCATTGCTAAAACCTTAACCAATGGTTAAATAAGCGTTAGTAATTCTCATTTAGATCTTATATTGTGATTTTTTTCAGCCAACAACCTTAAAATAATGGCGTAGTCATCGTAGCAAAATATTATCAAAGATGCCCTATTTTATGAAGCATGGTAAGATAGGATTTACGAAGCATGGTAAGATAGACCATCTCATAATAAGGCATTTTAAGCCCAGTATCGGTTATCAGCCTTATATTATCTTCCCCTATTAACCCCCCTAATATTTTAAGGTTTAGGACAGCTCATGACTCAGACCCATACCGACGCAACCTCTAACACTGCTGCCACTGATAATACCGCCTCTAACCTGGGTAATAATGTTGATATGAGTGAAGTGGGTAAATTTACTCAACTCGCCAGCCAATGGTGGGACAAACAAGGTCCTTTTGCAACCTTGCATCAGATTAACCCGCTTCGTTTGAACTGGATAGAAGAGAACGTCATTCGTTACACAGGCACAGGGCTCACCGGAAAAACAGTATTGGATGTGGGCTGTGGCGGCGGTATCTTAACCGAATCTATGGCCCGCCGAGGCGCTGATGCCACCGGTGTGGACTTGGGACTTGAAAATCTACAGGCCGCGACCATACATGCTGAGCAAAGCGGCTTAACCGACCGCCTAAGATACAAGCACATTGCTATTGAACAATTGGCCGCTGAGCAGCCACAGAGCTATGATGTCATCACTTGTATGGAGATGCTAGAGCACGTACCTGACCCCAGCCAAATCGTGCAAGCCTGCTATGATTTACTAAAACCGGGCGGGGTGTGTGTGCTATCGACCATTAACCGCAATCCTAAGTCTTATCTGTTCGCCATTATTGGTGCTGAATATGTGCTGCGTCTACTTGACCGTGGTACCCACGATTATGCCAAATTCATCACGCCTGCTGAGTTAGATAAGATGGCAATTAATGCCGGCTTCAACCGTCAAGACTTAATCGGTCTACACTACAACCCCATCACCAAACGCTACTGGTTAGCACAGAATGTTGATGTCAACTACATGATGGCCGTCGTAAAACCCGCTTAATTGCCCATTTAGCGCTCTATTTAATGGGCCACTGAGCTTAAGTTTAGCGTTATAAACACACCTTTTAAAAAGTACAACATTATGTCAACAAATTATGTCAAAGCCGTCTTATTTGATTTAGATGGTACTCTCATTGATACCGCTGCTGACTTTATCCGTATTATCAAGCGTATGTCAGAGCAAAATGGCTGGCAAGTACCACCAAGTCAAGCCATCCGTGAGCAAGTGTCGGCCGGTGCAGGTGCTATGGTGAGCCTGATGCTCAAGCACAATGAGCAGCCGCTTACTGAAGGGCAGATTCAGCACTACCGCCAGCAATTTTTGGATGAGTATGAGGCCGATATCTGTGTTGATAGCCAGGTGTTTACAGAGCTTGAGCCACTGCTAAGCTTTTATGAAAAAAGCGGCATTCCTTGGGGAATTGTCACCAATAAGCCGCGCTATTTGGCCACCAAATTATTACAAAGCCTTGCTCTCGATGAGCGCTGCTCAGTGCTGGTCTGCCCCGATGATGTGAGCAATACCAAGCCCGACCCTGAGCCTATGTATTTGGCATTAGAGAAGTTAGAATTGCCACGCGGTATTGCCAACAGTGTGATTTATATCGGAGATCATATCCGTGATGTGCAAGCAGGTAGTGCAGCAGGCATGACGACGGTTCTGGCCAGCTATGGCTATATCCCGCCAGAGGACCAAGATGACTTGGAAGCTTGGGGCGCCGATTATATTGCCGACACGCCCAAGGCCTTGGTGAAACTACTGCGCTCAAAGCAGTTTGATTATTTATAACTTAGTACTTATAACTTAGTATTTATCACTTAACAGTTATCCCTTAGTATTTACCATTTAATAAAACCTCTACCAAAATAGTAGTGACCTTATGACTCAACCTGTTTTAACTCATGAAGCGATACGCACCTTTAACCCTGAGCCCAATTGTCTAGAGGGTAAAACCATCTTAGTCACTGGCGCCGGTGACGGCATTGGCTGCGTGGCTGCTTTAACCTATGCCAAATATGGCGCCACTGTATTACTGCTTGGCAAAACGTTAAGCAAGCTTGAGGCGGTCTATGATGAAATAGAAGCCGCTGGTGGTAAGCAGCCAGCCATCATGCCGATGAACCTAGAATCAGCCAGCTATAGCGATATGCAGCAATTGGCCAATCTCATCCAAAGTGAGATTGGTACGCTGCATGGCGTGTTACACAATGCTGGTATATTGGGTGCCCTAACCCCGCTTGAGATGTATGATGTGGTGACCTTCGAGCAGGTAATGCGAGTGAATACCACCGCCACCTTTATGCTCACTCAAGTGCTTATGCCCTTGGTCAAATCTGTAGATAACGGCTCATTTGTGTTCACAAGCAGCTCAGTGGGTACGCATCCTCGCGCATTCTGGGGCGCGTATGCCTTATCAAAACAGGCGGTGGAAGGCATGAGTGACATATTCACTCAAGAAACCCAAAATACCACCAGCCTACGCTTTAACTGTATCAATCCTGGCGCCACCCGCACCAACATGCGCGCCCATGCCTTTCCCGGCGAGAACCCTATGTCATTAAAGACCGCTGAGGATTTAATGCCGGCATATGTCTGCTTAATGAGCGATGCCAGTATTGGGGTTAGAGGTCAAGTTATTGCATTACAACCTAAATAAAGCTGACACCTGCTAACTGTGTTTTAAACCAGTGCCCTGTCATCAAGGCTAAGTACATCAGGTCGCCTAACTCGTATAGGTGGCCTTTTTTTGTGATATTTTTGTGCTATGCGTGTTACCAATCCTATTTACTCTGGCTTGATAACAGGCGGCTTGAGCCTCATATATCAAGGATAGCGCCCTGATTACCGGGTGCATCTGCATAATAAAAAGGAGTCAATTATGGCCGGAGGATGGGCGCGTGATGGCGCAGAACACGAACAAATGGACGCCACAGTGAATGATGCTCTAGAGCGGGCTCGCAGGGCGCTGCCAAGTGGTGAAAGCCTGCTGTATTGTGATGAGTGTGGAGAAAAAATACCCAAAGCACGTAGGCTAGCGCTGCCTGGTGTCGAGCACTGCGTAAAATGCCAAAGTGAAATAGAAGCTCATAGCAAGAGCCAAGAGCTGTATAACCGCCGTGGTAGTAAAGACAGCCAGCTACGTTAGCCAAGCAGACAATAAAAAAGGCGCTTAGTCCCAAGGACTAAGCGCCTTTTTTATTGTCTTGTGTCTTTGATGAGCCATGTCTTATTAGATGTGTTAATCGTTAAAAAGGAGTATTGTCACCTATCAACACCCTAACAAATACCTACTAATAAATACCTACTAATAAATACCTACATGCAGGCTAGGCCTCTTCTTCATCAGGAACAAATACGTACCCCACACCCCAGACTGTCTGGATATAACGAGCCTGTGAAGGATTATCTTCGATCAGGCGGCGTAGACGCGATACCTGCACATCGATTGAGCGCTCCATAGCACCCCACTCTCTGCCACGTGCTAAATTCATCAGCTTATCACGCGTGAGTGGCTCTCGAGGGTGCTGTACTAAAGCTTTCAATACCGAAAACTCACCTGTGGTCAAGGTGACCACATTACCATCACGTTTTAAAGTTCGAGTAGATAAATCAAGCGTCCATGGGCCAAACTCCACCACCTCCACTTGCTGCGAAGGCGCGCCAGGCAGCTCACGGCTGTGACGACGCAGAACCGCTTTGATACGGGCCAGCAACTCTTTTGGGTTAAAAGGCTTAGGCAAATAGTCGTCAGCACCCGCCTCAAGGCCAGCAATACGATCACTGTCTGAGCCTTTTGCAGTGAGCATAATAATAGGGATATCACTGTTCTCTTCACGCAGGCGCTTACAGATAGCAATGCCATCTTCACCGGGTAGCATTAAGTCTAATACCACCAAGGAGAATAACTCGCGCTGCATCAGTTTATCCATTTGGCTGCCATCATGGGCGGTACGCACCACGAAGCCATCATCTTCTAAAAAGCGCTGTAGCAAAGAGCGTAAACGGGCATCATCATCGACCACCAAGATACGGTGGGTTAAACTGTCGGTATTGTTGATTTTATTGTCTGACATACTAGGCGTCCTATTGTTATTTTATTTAATATGGCTTAATTATACACATTTAGCGCTAAAGCTTATGGCGCAAGTTTAGCAAATCACGATTAAAGCGTATTTTTGATAAAAGGGCTATCACTCATTATTATAAATTGATTATAAAGGGGCAATGGTTTTAAAGGGTACTACTTATTCGCTTAAATTATTATAAGAGACTCATTATTTATATGGGAGTGTTTGGGCTATTTATCAATCTTTTTATTCCCTATCCCTTATTGTCCGGTATTTATTATTATTTTAAGCGTCTTTTAAATCCTATACAGCAGCGCTTTATCTGCTTGTCATTTATGCGGCTGCTAGTTATCTGGTTGCTGTTTATGCGTGGCTGACACAGGTTTATTTTAGCGCAGTTACGTTTGTCTGATAATGACGGTGCTTTTAATAAACCATCTTTAGACGATATAGTATCTGTATTTAATGACACCAAGCGTCGGCTTTTATTACCCACATAAAGCAGATAAACTGTAGTAATTAATTAGTGTATAAGATTACGCAAGAAATTACACACTTATTACATAGTAATGCTGTATGTGTTTGTTAATTTAAGCAGACAAAATCACATAAATAAACATTAATAAGCAAAACCATTTTTATTATCTCAGCTTTTGCTATAATGCCAACCACATTTCTTAACTTCGATACGGATATGAACCAAACCGATACTACAACTGCCAACACCCCTACCAGCCAAAGCAGCAGCAATTTGCCGGCTGATGTCATTGCCAACATCCATAATAAGCTTGCAAAAGAGCTGGGTATTAAGCCTGCGCAAGTCGATGCGTTTGTTAAGCTTTACGACGAAGGTGCTACGGTGCCGTTCATCGCTCGTTATCGTAAAGAAAAAACACAAGGCTTAGACGACAGCCAATTACGTGCTTTGGAAAAAGGTTTAAACTACGAGCGTGACATGGCCTCACGTCGTGCTAAGATTCTTGAGCTACTGCAAAGCCAAGGTAACTTAACCGAAGCGCTGCAATCTCGAATTGAGCAGGCCACCTCTAAGCTTGAATTAGAAGACATCTACCTGCCTTATCGCCCTCGCCGCCGCTCATTGGCTGCTAAAGCCCGTGCTGCAGGTCTGGATAAGGTTGCTAAAACTCTACTCAATAATGAAGTCACGCCACTTGACGCCCTAAGCGATTACAGTCTGCCTGAGACTATCACTGATGATACCGGCGCTGAGATTGACGTTGATTTTTCAGATACCGAAAAACAATTAGCCGGCGTGGAAGCCATTATCATCGATGGCTGGACCCAAGAGCTTGAGCTACTTGATAACTTACGTAGCGGTTTTGCTAAAACTGCCACTATCAATTCAAGCCTAGCTTCTGATGAAAAACGTGAGGTGGGTGAGAAGTTCGCTGATTATTTTGAGCATAGCGAAAGCTTAGCACGCCTGCCCAATCATCGCCTGCTTGCGATGCTACGTGGTCGTCAAGAAAATGTATTGGTGCTTAAAGTCGATGGTGAAGATACTCCTTTTGTCGATAAAGTTATCAATAAATTTGAGCTTGAAAATACCAAGCCTCAAGAGCGTCATGACTTTTTAATAACTGCTGCCAACAGCTTGTGGAAGGATAAGTGGCGCCCGCATTTAGAGCACCGCTTATTGACCGAAAAACGTCTGGCCGCAGAAGCTGATGCTATTGATGTCTTCGCCAGTAACTTACAGCACCTATTAATGGCCGCCCCTGCCGGCCGTAAAGTTATTTTAGGTGTGGATCCTGGTATTCGTCATGGTGTAAAAATGGCGGTGATCGATGCACAAGGTCAAGTTATGCAAGATGGCGAAGGTAAGCCGGCCATCGCGACAGTCTATCCATTTGCCCCCGATAACAAAATGGATGAGGCTAAAGCAACTATTGCTCATCTGTTAAAAGACCATCAGGTAGAGCTTGTGGCAATCGGCAATGGCACTGCCAGCCGTGAAACCGATGCCATGATCAAAGAGCTGATTGAAGCCGATGAGACCATCACAGCCAAAGCCGTCGTGGTCAATGAATCAGGCGCTTCTGTGTATTCTGCCAGCGAGCTTGCCAGTGATGAGCTCGCTGATTTAGACGTCTCTATCCGCGGTGCAGTGTCTATCGCCCGCCGTCTACAAGACCCCTTATCAGAGCTGGTTAAAGTTGAGCCAAAAGCCATTGGCGTAGGTCAATATCAGCATGATGTGAACCAAGCTCAGCTGTCTGACAGCTTAGATAAAGTGACGCAAGACTGTGTGAACGCAGTGGGTGTGGATGTCAATACCGCAAGCCCTGCTATCTTAGCCCACATTGCCGGTCTAAACCGTAACGTCGCTCAGCAAATTGTCAACTACCGCAAAGAACATGGTGCATTTACTAACCGCGAGCAACTAAAAGATGTGCCCAGACTTGGGGTAAAAACCTTTGAACAGGCAGCGGGTTTCCTACGCATTCGTGATGGCGAAGAGCCGCTGGATGCTACCGGTGTGCATCCAGAGAGCTATGACTTGGTGAAAGCCATATTAGACAAATCTGGCAAGTCAATTGCTGACGTACTGGGTAATGACAGCCTTATCAATACGCTAAGCACCGATGGTATTGACGCAGCCAACGATGACAACATCAGCATTGCCGCCATCAAACAAGAGCTTGCTAAGCCTGCTCATGACCCTCGCCCTGAGTTCAAAACAGCTCAGTTTAGAGACGACGTAAACAGCGTAAGCGATCTAGAAGAAGGCATGCAGCTTGAAGGCGTGGTTACCAATGTGACTGGTTTTGGCTGCTTCGTGGATGTTGGCGTACATCAAGATGGCTTAGTGCATATCTCTGAGATGGCCAACGACTTTGTTGAAGACCCCATGAACTTGGTTAAACCCGGTGATATCGTCAGCGTTCGCGTTATTTCAATTGATGCCAAACGCAATCGTATCGGCTTTAGCATGAAATCAGAAGATGCCGCTTCGGCCAAACGTGCTACTAGCCCGCAGCGCAGTACTGACAAAAACGCTGAGAATGCTGTGACTAAGCCGGCCAAGGCGCGCAAAAATAGTCGTGCTAAACCTGCCAATAAAGCCGCTCGTACTGCCAATACCCGCAGTGATAAGCCAAAGCCTAGCAAATCTGCTAAGCCCAAAGCTGAAGAGGCTAAAGTAGGCTCACTCGGTGCCTTGCTACAGCAAGCTGGGTTAAAAAAATAACCTAGCATTCATTGCTGCTTTGCAATCAATATCTAAAATCAAATAGAGCCGCCCATTAAACGATACCCCATCAGTTGCACACAACTTGTGGGGTATTTTTATGCGTGACTGTTATAACTATTCATAAATATAACTGTCCATAAAAGCTGATCACAGCTAGCCTAACTGTGATTGACAGCGATTTACAGCACCTCAAATGTGATACCAGCATGCGCCTGTAGACGCTCGATTAATCTTTCGCCCATTGATGAAGCCGGCGTCCAAAACCCACCTGTTATTTCTTGCTTTGAGATATCTTGTAGTAAACAAAGCGCACTTTGAGATAACATCTGGCAAGTGCTGCCGTATCCAGGATCTTTATCTCCGGTTACTTTGGTCAACACCTGCTTGCCATGACTGCCCTCGCCAAAGAAGCGAATATCAAAGTAACCCTCGTCTCGCTCTTGTTTATTTGGACCTTCACCAGATTGTGGTAACAGCTTGTCGTTAATCAAATCACGAGTGGGCTTAAATATCATGCCTGCAGCAAATCCGGCCATACCCGCCACTAAGCCATAACTTAGCAAGCGACCTTTTAGTCCAGATGGCATCCACATCGCCTCATCGTATTTAAAGTCGCGGCCATACTCATAGCCACGTAGCTGATTGCTGCGATGTACCACGCGGGTATTGATAGACTCCATGATAAATGGTGCCAGCCAGCGCTTATTCTGCTCATCCCACTCAGGTACTTTTACACTACTTTGGCGAATATTAGGGCGCTTTGGGTCATCATTTAACACATAAGGGTTGGCCAATAATTTGCGCGCGGCCTTATTGGTACCGACTTCCTGTAATATGGTGGCCATCGAAGCAAACGTACCGCCTGACAGACCGCCTTTGGCTGCTTTGACGCGCATATGAATAGTATGACAAGGCGCGTTTAATGTCTGCTGGGCATAATTTTGGGTAAAAAGCACGCCCAAATCAGAAGGCAGAGAGTCAAAGCCACATGAGTTAACAATGCGAGCGCCCGACGCTTGAGCGGCAGACTGATATTTATCAAGCATGGCTTTGATAAATATAGCCTCACCGGTTAAGTCAACATAATCGGTACCATTGTCCACACAGGCTTTAATTAATGGCTCACCATATTTAAGATAAGGGCCAACTGTTGAGATAATTACGCGGCTTTTAGAGGCCAGCGCATCTAAGCTTTGTGCGTCTTCACTGTCGGCAATTAAAATGGGCAAATTGCTATCGCCCACCTGTTCTTTGACCTGAGTTAACTTATCTTGATTACGTCCGGCGATGGCCCATCTGACTGAGTCGGCTTCATCCTTATTAGCCTGTGATAAAAACTGATGTAAGTAAGCGGCAGTCAATTGACCAACAAAACTGGTGGCACCGTAAAGTATGATGTCATAGGGACGGCTGTCCTGTGAGGCAGTATCAGAGCTCATGTTGCTTCATCCTTTAAAAAATAGGGCATCAATAAAAAAAGGCAAGTGAGCCTTAAAATATGGCTTAAAATGTCCTTTAATTAAACCACACTTGCTTAGCACACAAAACTACAGTTTGTAAGGAGTCACAACAGACAGGTAAGCTAATTGGGTATTTGCCGCATGGGTAAAAAAGAATTCATCTTTTATTCATGTTTTTTATGCCGCTCATGGTATCACTGTGCTACATTTAGACGTAAAATAGCTTGATGATTGCGCAGGCTAGATTGTGCTACACTAATTGACATCAGTATTGCAATTTCAAAACTGTGGGCCACACAGTTTAACCCAACTCAGTTTTACGCCGCTTAGGGTGAGCCAAACGAGTTCAGATAACATTAGTTAAAACAAATTAGTTAAAATAACAAGGCAATATTATGAGTAACCGCTATTCTGACTTTAAAACCCAACTGCAAGGCTCAATGGTTGCCTTAGTAACCCCAATGAAAGCCAATGGCGAAGTAGATTACCCGCGCTTAGCCGATCTGATTGACTGGCAAATTGAACAAGGCACTCACTGCTTGGTTGCCGTAGGTACCACCGGAGAGTCAGCCACGTTATCTATGCAAGAACACAGTGATGTTATCCACTTTTTTGTGAAACACGTAAACGGCCGAGTGCCCGTAATAGCAGGTACTGGTGCCAACAATACTCAAGAGGCAATTCACCTAACCTCTGAGGCAAAAGCGGCCGGCGCCGATTGCGCCCTTTTAGTAGCACCTTATTATAATAAGCCCACTCAAGAGGGGTTATACCAGCACTATAAAGCGATATCTGAGGCTGTAGATATGCCGCAAATGCTTTATAATGTGCCAGGGCGTACTGTGGTCGATATTGCGCAAGAGACCGTAGAGCGTTTGGCAGATTTTGACAACATTGTCGCCATAAAAGATGCCACCGGCTCGGTAGAACGTGGCAAGCTATTAATTGACGCTTTAGGTGATCGTATCGTGGTGTTATCAGGTGATGATGGCACGGCGCTAGAGCTGATGAAACATGGTGCCAAAGGTAATATATCAGTAACGGCTAACATTGTGCCAAAAGCGATGAGTGATGTATTTAGTGCCGCCTTAAAAGGTGACTTTGAAACGGCCAAAAAGGTACATGACAGCATTGAGCCTTTGCACAAACTTATGTTCGTTGAATCAAGCCCCATTCCGGTCAAATATGCTTTAAATAAAATGGGCAAAATTGAGAAAGGCATCCGCTTACCTATGGTGTGGTTAAATGAGAAGTTTCATGACCAAGTGGACGCCGGTTTACGAGCTGCCGGTTTGATTAACTAGATTTAAAGCAATTATACCCATTATTAAGATCAATGGTTACGACCAACCGTTTCAACGCCTGTACTTTGATACATAGTACTTTTGAAGATAAGTGGCTGTTTTATGCCAATTACCCACGCTGGGTTTGCATAAAGCGCCACTGACAAAGGATTTCCCATGCACCAAACCCAACTTTCTAAAACTTCACCAAAGCCGGTTAATGCTGCTCTTAGCACCGCTATACAACTGCTCATTGTCGGTGCGAGTAGTCTGGCTATTCTATCAGGATGCCAAGCCACCAAAGGCGTATTTGGTAAGGTTGATGATGGCAGCTTGGCTTACCAAAAAGCTGAAAAGCTTGATCCAATTCAATTGCCTGCAGACCTAGAAGCAGGCCCATTTGTTCCACTTTATGCCACACCCGCTGTTGGGGTAAATACGCTTGATCTTGAAAATGAGTCTGGTAAACGCTTCGAGCTACCACCGCCTTATCGTCAAGTACTGGGACAAAAATCTGGCGATATTGAGTCTGATTCTAACTAGTCTGATGCTCTAATTTAGTACACTATACCCTGCGTTTATGCGCCCAGTCGCGCGATTGGTTGCACTCACATTACCCTTTTCAACCCCCTCTTAGCTAAGATACTTATCTCACTTAGCTATTTGCATAGGACTTAAATCATGCAGCTTCAAAAACAAGACCTCCTTTACAAAGGCAAAGCCAAATCTGTTTATGAAACAGAGAACTCTGATTATCTGATACTTCATTTCCGTGATGACACCTCAGCTTTTAACGGTGAGCGCATCGAACAGTTAGGCCGTAAAGGACAAGTGAATAACCGCTTCAATGCGTTTATCATGCAAAAGCTTGCTGAAGCCGGTATTGAAACTCATTTTGAAAAACAGCTTTCTGATGATGAAGTATTGGTAAAACGCCTAGAGATGATTCCTGTAGAGTGTGTGGTACGTAACTTTGCTGCCGGCAGCTTAGTACGCCGCTTAGGTCTAGAAGAAGGACAGCCTCTTACACCACCCACTTATGAGCTGTTTTTCAAAGATGATGCGCTAGGCGACCCTATGGTTAACGAATCATTGTCTGTATCTTTAGGCTGGGCGACACCTGAGCAATTAGCAAAAATGAAAGAGCTTACCTTCAAGGTTAATGACGTGCTAAAAGAGCTGTTTGATGCAGGCGGTTTGATGTTGGTTGATTTCAAACTTGAATTTGGTGTGTTCCAAGACCGCATCGTATTAGGGGATGAGTTCTCTCCAGATGGCTGCCGTATTTGGGACAAAGAAACCAAGAAAAAACTAGACAAAGACCGTTTCCGTCAGAGCCTAGGCGATGTTATCGAGTCTTATGAAGAAGTGGCTCAACGTATCGGCGTTCCAATGAACTAAAAATGACTGCTAATGTGTAAAAAAGGCCGACTATGAGTAATTTATAGTCGGCCTTTTTTTCGCCTTGCACTGTGTGGGGGCATCTATAGTTAATAACCCGATTTAAGTCTTATAATAAACCCTTAAGGAGTCTCTATTTATGTACAAACTAACCGTGTTTATACCAGATTCTGATCTACAAGCAGTCAAGGCCGCTTTATTTAAGGCAGGTGCTGGTCATATTGGTAACTACTCTCATTGCTGTTGGCAGGTGCAAGGCACAGGGCAGTTTATGCCCTTATCAGGCAGTCAGCCGCACATCGGTCAGCAAAACCATATAGAGCAAGTAAATGAGTGGCGGGTCGAGATGGTGGTGGCCAAAGATAAGATAACAGCCGTTATAGAGGCTTTAAAGCAGGCGCATCCTTATGAGACGCCCGCTTACGACGTGATAAAGCTAGAGTCGTTTTAGATACGTTAAGCCTACTAAGCTAACTGAGTTAAAATGGCAACCTCTTTGATATAGCTCATTAAATCATCTTCAGATTCTTGCAGCAGCTCATCATCATTCATGTGCTTGGCATACTCAATCCACAATAATAGCTGATAAACGCTGTTGCGCTCAGAGGCTTTAAACTGTTTACCAAACTGTTTGAGAGTGCCTTCATCATGGATGTTTAAGCGGGTGAACCAGCCTTCAATTTTAGCCGCCTGCTCATGACTAAAGCGGATTTGAAATAGAGCATCTACCAAGGCATGACGATCCTCTTCACTGATCAGCTTACCCACACGCTTGATTTGACGATTGCGAGCATTCGCACTGGTTATGTCGGCTAAAGCCATCAATTCTGCCAAAAAATACTCAGTGGTTGGCAGCTTTTTCATCTGTTTTTTTGATAATGCAGCTAAGGGCACAGACAGCTGTTGTAAGCGCTCGTGTGCTTTTTTTAGCTCAGTGCGAGAAACTCGCATATCATGTTCGGACCAATCAATCATAAAACTCTCAAATTATTAATAAATAAACTTGCGCGGCTGGGGCTAAAACGTTCATAGCGCCGCAATTTTCCTAATATTATCACCTGCTATTTTTGCCACTTCGGCAGGCGGTGGTGCTATAGGCGATACTTTTAGCATGTTGTCTTTATGCGATATGAGACCGTATCTTTTAGGCTTTCCAGTGCGCTTTTTCTCTGTGCTTAACCATCACCTTAATCTCACGTGGTAGGCTCTCACTTAATATGCTATATAAGTATTCAGCAAGAAACACTGATCGGTGCTTACCGCCTGTACAGCCTACGGCGACTGTCACTGTGTGACGATTGTTATGCAAAAATTCAGGTAGCCAGCGGTCCAAATAGCGATAGATATCTTGCTTCATCTCTTCAACTTGGGGAAAGTTAGCAAAAAATGCTGCCACTTCGGTATCTTTGCCAGTTTTGACGCGAAGCTGTGGCTCCCAATGCGGATTGGGTAAGATACGCACATCAAACACGAAGTCTGCATCAATAGGCACGCCATATTTAAACCCAAAAGACAAAACATTCACCGTGATTTGATTGTCCGCTCCCACATATTCGCGTACCAACTCTTTTAACTGGTGAATGTTTAGCTGACTGGTATCAATGGTAATATCAGCATTGCCCGATATTGGACGCAGCGTTTCAGTCTCTTTTATGATCGCGCTGGGCAGGTTTTTGATTTCGTAATCATTAACTGCCATTAGAGGATGTACACGGCGGGTAGCAGCAAATCGAGCCACCAATACCGACTCTTGAGCCGTCACATACATAATTCTGACTTTATCAGGCCCATAGCTGTTTAGCAAAGTGTCATATATGGCTGAGAAGCTGGCCGAATCTGCCTTTAAGGTGCGTATGTCTACCCCTAACGCCAGATTAGTAATACCGCCATCTTCGGTAAGCTTATGGGCGGCATCAGAGAGCAAAGACAGCGGCATATTATCAATCACATAATAGCCCAAATCCTCTAAGATATTAAGCACTGACGTTTTGCCCGAACCTGAACGCCCTGAGACGATAAGTACATCCACACCGCCTGTCGAAGGTACTCTTGGTTTTAAGTCAGCAGTTACCACAGACTCATTGGCCGACATAAAGCTTGCTCCCTATTTTATGATACGACAGATAATAACGACCCAAGGTTATCATCGCTTAGGCGCTTAGCCATTCACCTCTTGATTATCGAGTAAGCGCGCCTTGCCAAGCCAGGCTGCTACAGCGATAACCCACTGCTTTTGACCGTAAAAATCCGTAATCTTGCTCAAATCTTGATTGCTAACCTCAAGATAATCCACCCTAAAGCCTGCATTATTTATTTGTGCTATCGTGTCTTCGATTAAGGCCTGTAGCTGTTGATTATTAGCGATAGGGGTATTTTTAAGTTTTTGAGCTAATTTACTCAGGTGTTGATTTAACATCGGTGCAATCTGACGCTCTGTTTCGGTAAGATATTGGTTGCGAGACGATAAAGCTAATCCATCTACTGCCCGCACCAAAGGCGCGCCAATTATTTCAATGTTATAACTTAAGTCACGCACCAATTGCTTAATGATGGCCAATTGCTGATAGTCTTTTTTGCCAAATACTGCCACATTCGGCTGCACGATATTAAACAGCTTAGTCACCACAATGCCGACCCCATCAAAATGTGTAGGACGTGACTTGCCACATAAATACTGGCTGATAGCACCGGCTAATACTTGAGTAGGCGGCGGCATGACAGGATACATCTCCTCCACGCTTGGCGCAAAAATATAATCTACCCCAGCCTCAGTCAGCTTTTGGGTATCGGCCTCAAGCGTGCGTGGATAACTGTCTAAGTCTTCCCCTACACCAAACTGAGTAGGGTTAACAAAGATACTGACCACTACCACATCTGCGTGCTCTTGTGCCAGTTTTACTAAAGAGATATGGCCGTCATGTAAATTACCCATGGTAGGCACTAGGGCGATTTTTTTGTCCGTGCGAAGCGGATGCAACGCTTGCTGAAGATCTTGGATAGCGTTAAATGTGATCGTCATAACTGTTGTCCGAAATTAACTAATTGAACTGATGCTCAGCTTGAGGGTAGCTGCCTTCAATGACTGAGTTATGAAACAAAGCAAAAGCCCCTTCCACACTGCCGGCGTATTCACTTTTTTGATTGCGCTCATCAGTCAAGAAATCATGGACAAAGCGAGCAGTACGCCCGTGGGTCACGCCCAGCATGTCATGCATCACCAGTACTTGACCATCAGTATCCGCACCTGCACCAATGCCAATCACTGGCACGTCCACCGCTTCAGTTACCGCTTTGGCCAAGGAGGCTGGAACACATTCTAACAAGATCAGTGAAGCGCCCGCCGCGACCACAGCATGAACATCGCTCATAAGCTTAGCGGCCGCATCATCGCTTTTACCTTGCACTTTATAGCCACCAAATACGTTTACTGACTGCGGTGTTAACCCCAAATGTACACAGATAGGGGCGCCTGCCTTAGTCAACGTGGTTACCATCTCGCTCAGCTCTGCCCCACCTTCAAGTTTAATAACTTGAGCACCAGCCTGCATCACTTTGCGCGTATTGGCAATGGCATCTTCTACTGTGACATAGCTCATAAAAGGCAGATCAGCTAGGATAAGGGCATGTTTATTGCTACGACTCACATTGCCAGTATGATAAACAATATCCTCTACCGTTACAGGTAAGGTTGAGTCATTACCCTGCACCACCATGCCTAAGCTATCTCCAATTAAGATGGTATCTACTTGAGCATTTTGCATCATTTTTGCAAACATAGCATCATAGCAAGTTAGGCAGCTGAACTTACGACCTTCTTTTTTGTATTTTTTTAAAGTGGATAAAGTAATCATAGAAAGTACCTAGGCAAAATGGGTAAGAACAAAGAAGTGCGCGCTGGTATAGCGGTACTGATTGAAATGAGAGGTTAAGAAGGATTGTCATCCAAACGGGTCAGCCCCGTCCAGTCATGAGCGGGTGCCAAATCAGTTATCAGCTCACCTTGTATCACAAGCTTAGCATTGAGCTCAGCTAAAGGAATAAGCACAAAATTACGCAGCTTAATCCCTGGATGCGGCACAGTTAACGTGCGCGTCGATACACTCTCATCACCATAAAGCAGCACATCCACATCCAAGCTGCGCTCACCCCAGCGGCGTAGGCGTACTCTTTGTGCTTGTTGCTCTAAGTGTTGGCACACTTCTAACAGTTGCTGCGCGCTAAGCGAGGTCTGCAGCTCGACCACAGCATTGATAAAATCTGGCTGATCTTGGGGCCCCATAGGCTTAGAGGCATATAAGGAAGAGGCACGCACTTGCTCAATTTGTGGATGCGCACTTAAGCTGGCTATGGCCTTAGCAATATGCTCACTGGGCGTACCTAGCTCATTGCTTAGATTGCCACCGAGTCCAAGGTAGCAGGTTTTTAAAGCTCGAGACTCAGACAGATTGACCATATTAGTGGTTATCCTCTTCCAAATGCTTAACAAAAGTTACGACTGACTTGTTTCGCTCACACTAAGCATCGAGCTTGGTTGACGACGACGACGTGTGGCAGGAACCCGCTCACTTTTTGCAATTAGACTATTCACATCAAGGGTTGCTGCCGGCTTTGACCGTTTTTTTGCTACTTCCGGCTTAGCCTTTCTGGTTTCGCTATCAACTCTCGTTTCGCTATTAGCGGGTACCTCAACTAATGTCTTAGCAGCTTTACTGTTATTGGCAGGCTCTTCTGCTTTGGCAGACTTAGCGTCGGCAGAAGCGGCGTTGTTAGTAGCTGGTGTTACGTCGGCTTTAGTGGATGACGGCTGAGCGGTAGCGAGCTTAGCCTGCGCTTGTTCAGACTGGCTCATCTCTTGACTGGGTAGACGACGACGGCGCTTGGCAGGTACTGGTTCAGATTTAGGCAATAGCACGGCCTGTGACTGAACTTGAACGGTAGCCTGTGCAGCAGTTGCCTGATCTAGCTTAGCTTCCTGCTTTTGAGGCTCCTGCTTTTGAGAATTCTTGGCTTTAGCAGGTTTAGAGGCAGTCTCGGTGCGACCTGCTGCTTTACTTTCTACCTCATTTTGTACGCTGGTAGCCTGTAACTCTGCCTGCGCCTCAATACCTGGCTGCTGCGGCACTTGTTTGGCCATTTTTTCAGCATTAATAGTAAATAGTGGGCTTGGCTGATTGTGCTTGGGTGACTGCTCACCCACTAAGTTACCTAATGACAGCTTCTCAAGCTGGGCTCTTTCTTCTACATAGCGATCATCTTGAGCAGCGTCTTTTGGCTTAGAATCAAGTGCTGCCTTGTGTTTGGGCACTTTTGGCTTATAGCTAGTGGTGGCCTCAGTATTGGCTTGTGCGTCTATTGGGTTTTGCTCCTCGATGCGATTTCTATTACGGCTACGATTGCGACCTGACTTACCGCTGCCACGGCGCGCATCACCTGCAAAGTTATCAATGGCTTGCTGCTTTTGTTTTTCAGATAGGGTCTGATAAGTCTGCCACCACTCACCCATGCCATTGGTCGACTCAGATAAAGGATTGAGCTCATCATCACACTGCTCACGCAATAATAAAAAGTCGAACGCAGCGCGAAAACGAGGGTGCTCGGCCAACTGTGGGATCTGCTTTACTCTAGGATTGGCAAGCTTGGGCTGCATAACCCAGATATCACGAATAAATTGCTCAGCAAAACGAGGAATGGCTGTTTTTACCCGTTGACGGTCAATGACCTTACTTGCTGCTTGCAATTGTGCATCATGAAAAGGCATGTTTTTCTTTTTAAACTTAGCCAATTGATGCAAATAATTTTCCCACAACAAAGCGGCATAGAAGAACGCTGGATTAATACTTTTGCCCAGAGCAATACGCTTATCGGTATTAATGGCCACTTGATTAACCAATCGCGTGGGCGCTTGTGGTGGATAAATAATCAAATGACGAATGGCACCATATTCAAATAATAAGGGCAATAAAGGGACCAAATAGCCGCCGGTAAACATTTTTTGTGATTCATCATACAGACGGTGCGGAGACACTTGATCTAACAGCGCCCAATTGTCATCATGAAACTGATTGGACAGCTCTTCATCAAACTCAAAACCCAACTTTGCTTTAAAACGTAAGGCACGTAGCAGACGAACGGGGTCTTCTTCAATACGCAAAGGCGCATGACCTAATAATCTTAGGGTCTTATTTTTGATGTCGTCTAAGGCATTGCAAAAATCATGTACCACGCCTTTTAAAGGCTGATAGTACATGGCATTGATAGAAAAATCACGGCGTGCAAAATCTTGCTCAATATCGCCCCAGACGTTATCACGCACAATCATGCCATCACTGGTGGCATGCGCATCTCCCGTTGGTGGCGCACGAAAAGTAGCCACTTCAATCATGTCACGGCCAGAATACACATGCGCCAATTGAAAGCGGCGACCGATAATACGGCAACGTTTGCCAAATAAGTCTTTTACTTCATGCGGTCTGGCATCAGTTACGGCATCAAAATCCTTTGGACTTAAGCCCAAAAGTGTATCGCGAACCCCGCCACCGACAATATAGGCATCAAAACCACCCTTGTTTAAAGTGACAATCACTTCAATAATCGAATTGGGTAAATCCGCCTTACTTAACCCTAACTGCTTGGCTGAACGTTCTGCCATGCATCTACTCCCTACAAACCAACAAAAGCGCTGTATTAACTGCTATCAATTATAAGCAGTAACACTAGGCATATATAAGCGTTAGTGTAACAAATTTTCAAGGCTGCTGCCCAACATACTCAACCTAAGCTACATTAATCAGTCAGTTAGTAAGCCTGACCATAATAATGCTTAGAATTTGCGCCTAATAGCAGTCCAATACACAGACCACCAAAATGAGCAGCAAAAGAAATACCGGCTTGCGGCATTAGCCCCTCTTTAAGAATCAGCCAATAACTGGCACTCATCAGCACACAGGCCAATAGATAGCCCCAACGCCTAGCAAAAAATGCACCACCAACCATATAGCCCAACATAGCAAAAATCAGACCTGAAGCACCAATATGAATCGAAAAAGGAGAGCCGAGCCCCCAAGTCATCAAGCCTGAGCCAATAATGAGCTTAACCATAGTGCGATAAGCATTGCGCTCAAAGATACCAAACAAAAATAAAATCTGCACCAACACCAACGTATTGCCCATCAGATGCGCAAAGCCATCATGCATGGTCCAAGAGGCGGTAATCCCTATCAAGCTACCAAGGCTTAAAGTGCGTGGTACGATACCAAAAGCATTCCAGTAATCAAACAGCACCAACCTATTGATAAAAAACATGCCCCAAATAGGGATCAACATGAAGGCATACAAGCCAAACACTTGCTGAATGCGCTGCCCGACTAATCTAAAGATTCTTTGCCAATTCATAAGTCATGCCGTATCAAAAGTCATAGATGGCGTAAAAGCGTCTCTGTTAACGGCTATTTTTCGGTCAGTTGCCAAGTGTGTGAGTGTAGCTTCGAGGTGGAATGGTATGGTACAAGACCTGAAGGCACATAATTTCTAGCGGCTTCAATATGCTGAATAGAGTCATCAAAGAAAATATGTGGGGCAAAACTCTTAAGAACAGCCGTCTTCTCAAGCCCCCCTAAAAAGAAAGCCATATCAACCGTAACACCCCATTGCCGCAAAGTTTTGATAGCGCGCAAATCAGCGGGCGAATTCCGTGCGGTCACTAGTGCAATCTGAATGGGCTGCTGCGCCTCTAAATTTGGCAATCTTCTTTGCAACACCGACAACTTAATCAGTAAATCTGCATAGGGCCCTTTTTCGATGGGTAAGTCCGCCATCTTAGCCTCTCTATCATGAAAGGCTTTAAGTCCTTTTTGCTTATATAGCAACTCACCTGAATCATCAAATAGTACCGCATCACCATCAAAGGCAATGCGTAATTGATCTGTGTCTAATTTAAAAGTATTAACAGGAGTAGCGTCTAAAATAGCACAAGCGCAGATTTGAGCGTCAGCCACGCTTTGAGCATCCTCACGATTTGTGGTCAAAAACAAATCCACCTTAAAATCTGCAATATAATCCGCCACTTTCGCACCTGAAATAAAGGCGGAACGCGTAATGCACAGACCTCGCTGCCGTATAGCATTCAGCACTCTAATGCCTGTCTCAGGACAGCTTTTTGAAATAATCACCACTTCAACTAAAGGAGCGTTATTTTGATAACTGCTGTCACTGGTATTTTGAGCACATTTATTCAAATTAAGAATGGCTTCAATCAACGGAAAGCCAGCGCCAGTCTCTAATGGCTCATTTTCACGCTCATACATATACTCCCTAAAACTTTGGGCAGCAGTTAGAGGATCTTTTTTAATCAACTGCTCACGATACTGCTCAGATTCATTCAAATCAAAAAGTGCAGTTGCAGAGATTGCAACAATAAGGGTATTAGATAAATCAATGGCCATCTGAGTACTCATAAAGCTTATAAAGATTACTGTATTTTACCACTAATTTCTAAACAACCCCTTTATTGGTATGTTGCACCGCTAATAAAAACCCTCGGCAAATGAAAAAGCCCCCATTCGGATGAATGGGGGCTTTTAGGTATAGGGAGCTGACGATGACCTACTCTCACATGGGCGAACCACACTACCATTGGCGCGACGATGTTTCACTTCTGAGTTCGAGAAGGGATC
>NZ_CAJHBH010000022.1:0-48443 GCF_904846585.1 Psychrobacter sp. H7-1 | reverse complement strand
CCATTCTTCTTGGTGTGTTTATCATGACAAAAAGGGCAGTTTTTTGATTCATGGCTTTGATTCCTTGCAAATATAGACAGTATATAGCGTTAGACACTACGCCAGCATGAATAATGTCCATTACACCGATAAGTACAATAGATCAGCACCATAAAAAAGCCCCTCTAAAAAAATTAGAAGGGCTTTTTATTACCAACTGTTTTATGGTCAACGCTATTCACACTGTTAGGGCAACTTGTCCCCTTTAGCCTTGACGTCGAATTAAATAAAAACCCAACAGTCCACTACCGATAATGGGCAACAGTACCATTAACAATGGCGGTGCGCCGGTGGCCAAGGACACGAAGCTGGTCAAGTCTTGAATATAGCTAAACAGCAGGCCAAAAATAATTGCCACCACAATACGCAGGCCTAAGCTGTGTGTACGCAGTGAGCCAAATACGAATGAGCAGGCCACGATCACCAAGGATAACACTGAAAAAGGTGACAATAGCTTCTGCCAAAACGCCACCTCATGCTCCAGTGATCGTGTGCCTTGTGAGGCGTTAAAGCGCTTGTGCTCATACAGCTGAGTCAATGACAAATCTTCGGCACGGCGGGTCAGCAGATACACCGAGCTTGGTGAGATGGGCAGGTTAATAACATCTGTCGACTCAGCTTGCTTGGCCACCAAAGGCTGGCTCGTGAGCGCCATTGCTTGTCCTGACTGATCGCTATCCACTGAGGTAGCCTGCGTGTCCGTTAGCTGTGCTGCTGGCTGATTGCCTAAGGTATCTGACTCTAAAATAGCTGCCTTATCGGCCACCTTTAAGGTGGTGACATTATCCAGCTGCCATTGGTAATTGGCCAAAGAATCTGATTGATCTTGCGCCGCTACCACCGGCTTGTCTTGACCCTGTTGCAGACTAGGCACATAAGTGCCACCCGTGGCCTTAGAGACAGCGGTTAAGTTATTGTCCGCATCTAAGTGCCAGCGCTTGACCTCACCGATATTGCCATTGGCATCGGCATAGTCAATAAAGATAATATTGTGCGCCTGCTCGCTGGCTAAGCCCTCTTTATTATCCGTAGTGCTGCCCGTGCTTCCCGCTTCAGTGGGTACATTTTGTAGTGTCCAGTATCCATTAACTGACGCCAATAAAGCAGTATCTGGCTTACGGATTTGACTCGCTTTGACATTGCTTTGTGGCAATATAAACTGGTTAATCAGCAGCGCTAAAATCACAAAGATAAAAGCCGGCTGCAGCACCCACCCCACAATGCGATAAATGCTTAATCCTGCCGCACGCATGACGATCAGCTCAGAGTTATTGGCCAACAAGCCCAGTCCCACCACTGCCCCAAGTAGGGCACCTGTGGGCATAAACTGCTGCAAAAAGTAAGGCGATCGATAAAAAATATAAGTTAAGGCATCAACATAAGTATACGCATCAGAGATGTCTTCAAGCTCTGCTAAATAAGCAAACACCATCTGCAATGCCCACAAGCCTAGTACGGCAAATAGCATGGCAAACAGGGCATTTTTTTTGACATAGCGCGAGATAATCCGGCCTGAGCGGATGTCTTTTGACGCATCGGAGTGGTCAGTGTGCCTAGGTTTCATGACCGGCCTCCTTGATTGATATCAGGATTAGAAGAATGATTTGTCTGACTTTGTAGTGCCCGTTGGCCGAGTCTAAAGCGTACCCTGTGATGGATACGACTGGCCCAGTTAAGATAAAGTGCCAACACAATAAAGCCAATTAATACCAGCGGATAACTCAGCACAGACAAGGTGCCCTTGGTAATGGCGTTTTTAAGAGAAATAATCACCAACACGCAGCTGGTAAATATCAAAATTGCCGGCAACAGTCGCAGCCAGCGCCCTTGTCTCGGTTTTACTTGAGCTAGGGGCACAGCCAGCATAGGCGCTAGAATAATTAGCCAAGGCAGTGCCAAACGGTAGCCCAATTCTGCTTGGGCGGATAAGATTTGCTGTGGCTCAGGCTCAGTGCTGCCATCTGCTTTGGTAGCCACCTTCTGCCCAGTGGCCGCTTTCCATAGGGCAGGTACCGATTGGGTAGTCACGTTCTCTTCTGTCAAAACATCGGCAGGCGGTTGATTGATACTGATGCGATAACGCTCAAAACCAATTTGGCTATACACCAAGCTATCTGCGCCTACTTCATAACGTCGACCTTGAAACAGATCAAGTTGTGTCTTGCCGCTCTCTTCACTGCCCTTGACCTGAACGGCGCGTTTGGCCAACACGATAATATCGCGATCGTCATCGGCCGTGATTGCAGACTTTGCTGCCGGTTTATCTTGCGAGGCAGCGACAGGGTTGGTGACGGCGGTAATGGCTTTGTCTTTATCAATAGAGGAGACGGACTGATTGGCGGAGTTTGAGCCCTCAAGCTCTTGCTGGCCTAAGCGCACCGCAGGGGCGTTGGTAGTCGCCTCCGGTACTGTAGCGCCAGGCTTTACCGATTTGGCGGCATCTTTGGCCGTTTGGATTAATATCACATCCTGCAGCTCGGTTTTGTTGTCATTCATGCTGCTGACATACAAATGGTAGTCATCGCTATTGATAAAGGTCTGCGGACGAATAAGGTCAAAGGCACTGCTTAAAGACTGCTGCTGCCAAATACTCTCAGAGTTTTTTACCCCCCAAGGCTTACCATAAAGAGACAGCCCTGCTTCTAACACGAACAACACCAAAATCAGCGGAATAATTAATCGTGCCAGACGGCCGCGTGAGATACCACTGCCGTTGAGTACCGCCATTTCGTGGTCTACATACAGACGCCCAAATACCAACATTAAGCCAATAAAAAAGGACAGTGGCAATACCAGCTCTAAGAAGTAGGGCAAGTTGTAGCCAATAATAGAAAACAATAGCCCCACATCCAAGCGCCCTTCAGCAGCAATACCGAAGTAACGGATCATTCTTCCGCCTAGCAGTAAAACCACTAAAAACCCCAACACCAAGGCGGTAGTTGAGGCAACTTGTCGGGTCATATATCGGCGTAAAATCACAGGCAAACTCAAATTATTGAAGAAAGAAAACTCAAATTATTGAAGAAAGATAAAGATAAATTACAGGGATGAGCCAAATCAAGCACAGCTTGCATCAAGTACTGACATGATAGCTATATTCCAGGGCTCAATACCGCTTGATTACATATGCTATACAGCAAAGCTGTGTTCGCTTATCTTTTAGAAATCAGTCCCTAATAACTAACACGTATTATAATCGTAAGCACTATCGCGATGATAGTGATATTGAGTGTAAGATAGCCCTCATATCCTAGCATGTTTCTGTCAATAATAGGGTTGCCAATAACCGGTCAACTTGATTTACCGTAAAAATAGATAGCCCAGATAAGCGTGCCCAATAAGTGCTAAGGCCCACAACTTAGGCCAATATGTTAAACTATTGCTTAAAGCAAAGCGGCTTATAGCCGACTGCGCCGCGCCTGCTCAGGATATAATAATAACCGCATAACTGCTGTCGCAAATGGCAGGCGATATTCAATAACAAATAGACTTTCATTTTTATAAACACATAGGAATTATCATGAGCTTAAGTATTTCAGTCAGCAAAACCTTGCCAAAGCTTACAACAAAAAAACTACTAAAAAAATCAGCCCCAGAAGCGGTTCAAAGCCACTGCTTAGCAGTGTTGGTAGATGATGATGCCAATCTAATTGGTAGCTTCAAAGGCCTAGAAGCTTATAAGCCCCGTATTGAAGCTTTAATTGCAGCTTCTAACTTTAAGGGCAAGTTGGGCGAAACTGTGGCAGATTTTGCCTTAGCCGCAGACGCCAAAAAGACACCTTTGCAGCTGCTGTTGGTGGGTATTGGTAACCCAGATAAATTCAGCTCAACCTCTATTAAAAAAATTGCCAGTGCACTGTATAAAAACACCCAAAGCCGAGTCACTGACTTAGCCATTGCCATCGGTGATGACTTAGCGGATGACAGCCTACATCAACTGGTACTTGAGCTGCTAAACGCAAGCTATCGCTTTGATAAATACAAATCAGAACAAACAGACGCTGCGTTAAATCAAATCACTTTAGTCTCAAGCAGTGTGGCTCAAGCAGATGTAGATTACGCCGCGGCAGTTCACAGCGGTCAATCATTAGCTCGTGATGTGGCCAATGAGCCTGGCAACGTCTGTTTCCCAGAATACATGGCTGATCAAGCCCGTGCTTTGGCCAAAGCCTACCCTGAATTATTACAAGTCACTGTGCTTGGCGAAAGCGAAATGCAAGAGCTTGGCATGAACTGCTTCTTGTCAGTATCACGTGGCTCAGCACGCGAAGGTCAATTGGTTATCCTTGAATATAAAGGTCAAGCCAATGCAGCACCTACCAATACTACCTCAAGCCTAGCCGATACTTTGGCCAATAACATCAAGGCTGTGGCCGATAAATTACCCAAAAAATCTGCCAAAACCAAAGCCGCCAAAGTGGCTGCAGATGACGTTGTAGAAGAGCATTTCGATGCCCCTATCGTCTTAGTGGGTAAAGGCGTGACCTTTGACTCAGGCGGTATCTCTATTAAGCCTGGTGCGGCAATGGATGAGATGAAATTTGATATGGGCGGTTCAGCGTCTGTATTGGGCACCATCAAAGCCCTATGTGAAGCCCGCTTGCCAATCAATGTCGTGGGCGCGCTGGCTTGTGCCGAAAACATGCCTTCAGGGGAAGCGACTCGCCCAGGCGACATCGTTAAAGCCATGAGCGGTATGAACGTTGAAATCTTAAACACCGATGCCGAAGGCCGCTTGGTACTGGCAGATACCTTATGCTATGTACAGCGCTATAACCCACGTGCCATCATTGATGTGGCCACCTTAACTGGTGCTTGTGTGGTGGCATTGGGTCACGTGCGCTCAGCGGTATTTAGTAATAACGAAGATGTGCTATTTGATTTAGAAAACGCCAGTGAACAATCAGGCGATCTTATCTGGCACATGCCTATGGATGATGAGTATCAAACCCAGCTTGACTCGCCCATCGCTGATATTCAAAACATCGGTGGCCGTGATGGCGGCGCCATTACCGCTGCCTGCTTCTTATCACGCTTCGTAAAAGAAGACCAAGCGTGGGCGCATTTAGACATCGCTGGTACCGCTTGGGTTTCAGGCAAAGAAAAAGCGGCAACAGGCCGTCCGGTACCGCTATTCATGCAGTACCTAAAAAACCTAGCTCAATAATCAAAGCCATTAGCAATGCAAATTAGTTTTTATGTGTTGGGTGAGCGTTATCTTAACGATAACGCCGCTGCATCAAGCACTGCCTCAGCGGCCAACGCCGAGGCAGTGCTTAACTTTGTGTGCCGATTGACCCAGACGGTTTTGCAAAAAAGCGAGCACAGTTTGGTCATCGTTGACGATCAAGTAGAGCGTCTTAAACAGCTCGATACTCAGCTGTGGTCTTTTGACCCAGTCAGCTTCGTCGCTCATGATTTTATCTTAGAAGAAGCCGCTGTCAGCCAGCTTTCGGCACCTGTTAGCTTGGTATCAACGCTGCCTAAGGGTTTTGATGGCGTTATTTTAAACCTTGCTGCCACTCCCCTTCCCTTATCTGTAGAAACGACAGCCGCTGTGCTGCCAGAACGGGTTCTTGAAATCATTACCCCCGATGAGGCAGGCAAGCAACTTGGCCGTGACAAGTACCGTGCCTATCAGCAACTGGGCTTTGAGCTTAACTACTTTCCGATCAATAAATAAAAATCAATAGAGTCGCAGCAGTCTTAGCTTCTCTGTTAACCTCTTTCTTAACGTCTCTTTTCTGTTAACCTCTCTCTTAATTCCTCACGTGACGTCTTTGTTAATTGCTCATAAATCGCTCCCTTAATTTCTCCTTATTCAAGCTCCACCTCTTTACGACCTGTGTATTCGATCTTCTATGCAGCTGCCCCGCCCGCTTAGTTTTCATTTAACTATCAAAAACTTAAGCTCAACTCATTCCTAAAATCTATTTATTTATCCTAAATTGACTATACCAATTTATAGTTATATGTTGCAGTTGAGTTGAAGTTTTGTATAATCAGTGCATGAATTGATTATGAGATAGGGATCACTTCGCTACGGGCCACGATATTTATTACTACTTAAGATGACGGGCTCTCGAGACTCTATCGCACAATCACCCTTAGCAAAACGAAAGTATTGCAGCATCAATCAGATTGTTTGACAGGGCTGTTAACATTTTTATTTTTAAATTTTTTGTATTTACTCAGCACGAGTATTTACTAGTATGGAGCGCTTATGAGAGCCCTTATTGATATGTACCAGCGTATTGGCTTGGTACCCCTAATTATTGTTGGGCTAGTACTTGGCATCTTAATAGGCTGGTTAATGCCTTCAGTCGGTGTCGCATTAGGGCTACTCGGTAGCTTATTTGTGGGTGCCTTGAAGGCTGTGGCACCTATTTTGGTGTTTATATTGGTCATGGCAGCCATTAGCCAGCATCAAGGCGAGAGCCAAGTTCATGTTAGACCGGTGTTAATCATGTACATTTTTGGCACCTTTTTGGCGGCCTTAACAGCGGTGGTAGCAAGCTTTGCCTTCCCTACCGAGCTTCTTGGTCTAAACACCATTGAAGCGGTGGCCGACCAAGCACCGCCTTCAGGGTTAAAAGAGGTATTGACCACACTACTTATGAATTTGGTAGACAACCCAGTTAATGCCATTGCTAATGCCAACTACATGGGCATCTTAGCTTGGGCATTAATCATCGGTCTTGCGCTGCGTAAAGCCTCTGCCACGACCCGTACCATGGTCTCTGATTTATCAGAAGCCATCTCTAATGTGGTGCGCTTTGTTATCGCCTTTGCGCCTATTGGTATCTTAGGCTTAGTGGCCAATACCATTGCTGAGACCGGCTTTAGCGCATTAATGAGCTACGGTCGTCTGCTGACCATCTTGGTGGGCTGTATGCTATTTATCGCCTTGGTGGTTAATCCCATTATTGTCGCCTTTAATATCCGCAGAAACCCATATCCACTGGTCTTCACCTGCCTGCGTGAGTCTGGTATCACCGCTTTTTTCACCCGTTCATCAGCGGCCAACATTCCGATCAATATGAACTTAGCCAAAAAACTTGGCCTACATGAAGACACCTATTCTGTGACCCTACCTTTGGGCGCGACCATCAACATGGCCGGCGCTGCCATCACCATTAACGTCTTAACCTTAGCGGCGGCCCATACCTTAGGCGTGCCGGTTGACTTCGGTTCTGCGCTACTGCTGAGTGTGGTGGCGACAGTTGCCGCTTGTGGTGCCTCTGGTGTGGCAGGTGGCTCATTGCTACTTATCCCTCTGGCGTGTAGCTTATTTAACATTCCAAACGATATTGCAATGCAAGTTGTGGCCATCGGCTTCATCATCGGGGTGGTACAAGATTCTGCAGAAACTGCGCTTAACTCATCAACCGATGTGCTATTCACCGCTGCAGCTGATCCGATAATGAAAAACAAAACCGCTTAATGGCTAGGTTTTAGCACGGTTAAGCCAATAATTAATAAGCCATAAAAAAATCTCAGCACCATAGTGCTGAGGTTTTTTTTATGGTTATCACTTAAGATATGGCTTTGGCCTATTTTTGCTGAAAGTCGACCTCAATGGTGTACACAGAGTGGGTGGCAGCTTCTTGCTGACGCTTGTACTGACGCAGCTGCTCAACCTCATCTAACAGTTCTAAAATTAAGCCAATAGCCGGAATACTGGCCTCAAAATCTCGGCTCAATCGGGAAGCTCGGCGTACTGTGGCCAGCTGAGAACCGGTGAATTGCTGCTTTTCGGGCACATCATATTCAATGATATTTTCTTCAATCAACGCCAAAACCCAACCGCGCTCAGCCCCACAAGCGGCAATGAGCTCATCTAGGCTCATAATAATATCGTTGAATTCACTAGAGTGTTGCATGATAACTCTCCTCTTATGCTTATATTTTTATTGGCGCTATCAACGCTTTATTTCAGCCTCAGCAAAGCTGGCTTTTAGCGCAGCGAATGCCTCCTCTTGGGCCTCAGTGGTCAGCTCAGGATTAACAATATTTAAGGTCAAATATAAATCCCCAGCTTGCTTGGCGGGAATGCCTTTACCTTTCACTCGTAAGTTGCTGCCCGACTTACTGTTTTTGGGAATGGTAACCCCAAGTGTGCCTGCGGGGGTACTGATATTAATCTTCTCGCCCAGCGCAGCCTCCCAAGGGGTAATATTCACGGTTTGATACACATCCGCGCCTTCTAGGCGAATATTGGCATCGTGGGTGATTTTTACTTTTAAGAACAAGTCGCCATTTTTGCCGCCGCCATAGCTTGCCGCGCCCTGGCCACTTAAGCGAATTTGCTTACCTTCAGTGATGCCCTTAGGAATCTTAATTTTTAGGGTTTTTTGTTCTTGAATGACACTACCATTGGGCTGGCGACTGGGTACATTTAATTTAATGCTATAGTCATCGCCGCTGTATACCGAGTCTAAGCTGACATTAATCTCAGCGTGTTGGTCTTGACCGGGCGCTGGGCCTGCATCTTTAAAGCCACTGCCAAAGTGGTCATAGCCCTCAAAGCCAGATTGACGAGAGGACTGAGCACCACCCCTGCCGGCACCAAATGCTGAAAAAATATCATCGAAGCGGAAGCTACCACTGCCAAATGGCGCCCCTTCCCCGAACTGATCTTTGATGTCCTCCCATCTAAAGCCACCTTGTGCTCCAGAGCCACCGCTCCCAAAGCCTGCACCGCTGCCAAAGCCTGCACCTGCAAAGGGATTGGCCTGCATCGCATCGTACTGGGCGCGTTTTTCTTTATCTCTTAAAGTCTCATAGGCATTATTGATTTCTGCAATTTTTTCATCGGCATCTTTGGCATCACTGACATCCGGATGATATTTGCGCACCAATTTACGATAAGCCTTTTTAATATCTTGTTCTGAGGCGTCTTTGCTGACACCCAAAACCTCATAAAAACTTTTTTCTGCCATTGTTATTATCCTTATTTAAGCGGTCTAAAGAGTTGCTTTATATCGGTATATATAAGGGTTATTAACTCATATTTCACCGTTGCTTATTGATACTTTTTTGTGCTCGTCGGTTAATTAAAGGCAATGGCTTAGGTTTTGACAGATAAATTTCCACAAAAAAAGAGCCGTTTAACGACTCTTTTTTTATAACGCTTCATAACAGTTTGGGCAATATGGTTTTATATACCCACTTTACGACTCATACTGTTCAAGCTCAGTCATCGCCATCAGCATATCCTCTTCAAGCGAAGCTTGCTGCTGCTGTAGCTTGGCCTGCTCATCAAGCAGCGTTAACAGCTCATCTTTGCGGCTGTCCTCATACAGTGAGGTATCAGCCAGCTTCTGCTCCAGTGCCTCTAAGCTTGCGGTCACTTTATCCAGCTGCTTTTCAGCTTGCTCAATACGCTTACGAATGGGGGCAGTCAGCTTACGCTGCTCTGCGGCCAATTTGCGGCGCTCTTCTTTGGTCAACTGATTGTCTTCAGCCGCCGCTTTAGCTGCTGCGGCTTTTTTGGCCTCTTCTGCTTTTTTGGCAGCTGCCGCTTGAACCGTTTTGGCATCACGGCTTTCTTTTGCCGCCTCTTTGGCATCAGATTTGCGCTGCTCAGACAGCCATTTACCATAGTCTGAGACATCCCCTTCAAACTCTTGCAGCTTGCCATTGTGCACCAGATACAGCTCATCACAGACATTGGCAATCAATTCACGGTCATGCGATACCAAGACTACCGCACCAGCGAAGCCTTGTAGCGCCATGGTCAACGCTTGACGCATTTGCAAATCCAAATGGTTGGTCGGCTCATCAAGCACCAAGACGTTGGGCTTTTGCCAGACGATCAGTGCCAACGTTAAGCGAGCACGCTCACCCCCTGAGAATAGCTTGCTTGGGGTATCAATACGGTCACCACGAAAATCAAAACTGCCTAAAAATGATCTTAATTCAGCATCCGAGGTTTTGCCGGCCAAACGACGCATCATAATCAGCGGCGTGGCTTCTGCATCTAAGCTGTCCATTTGATGCTGGTTAAAATAGCCAATATGCAGGGTGTCCGATACTTTATAAGTTCCGGTAATTGGCTCAAGCTCCCCCACCAAGGCCTTGATCAAGGTCGACTTGCCCGCGCCATTCATACCCAGCAGACCAATGCGGGTGTCAGGGGTAATCTCCAGACTGGTGTGGGTCAATAGCGGCTTACCGTTATAGCCAATGTCCGCACCCTTAAGCGAAATAAGGGGTGAGCTCATGTGACTGGGCGCATAAAACTGGAAAGTAAAGGGGTTGTCTGCCATCACAGGCGACAGGTCGGCCATACGCTCTAGTTGCTTTAAGCGGCTTTGCGCCTGCTTCGCTTTAGACGCTTTGGCACGGAAACGGCGTACAAAGTCTTCTAAATGAGCACGCGTGGTCTCTTGCTTCTCATAAGCTTGCTGCTGCTGCGCCAGACGCTCACTGCGGGTACGCACAAATTGCGAATAGTTGCCGGTATATAAGGTCAAGCGCTGATTTTCGACATGCAAAATAAAGCCAATGGTGGCATCCAAAAAAGTCTGGTCATGTGAGATCAGCAGGACAGTGCCATCAAACTTAGCAATCCAGTCCTCAAGCCATAAAATGGCATCTAAGTCCAAGTGGTTGGTGGGCTCATCAAGCAGTAGCAAGTCAGCACGGCTCATCAAGGTTTTGGCCAAGTTTAAGCGCATGCGCCAGCCGCCTGAAAAATCATTCACCGGCAGCTCATGCTGAGTAGGCTGAAACCCAAGCCCGGCCATAATTTGCGCTGCTGTGGTCGGCGTACGATAGCCATCAATCTCATCAAAGCGCTGATACAGGTGTGCAATGTCATCATCGCTTAACTCATCAGGCGCCATCATTTTTTGGTTAATCTCATACCACTCTTTATCACCGCTTAGCACATAGTCAATGGCCGGCTGAGCGCTGCCCTCGACTTCCTGCGCCATGTGCGCCACTTCCCAGCCGCTTGGAATACTGATATTGCCCGCATCCACGGTCAGCTCATCGGTGGTGCGCTCACCCATATAGGTTAAGATTACCCCAAAAAGGGTGGATTTGCCGGTACCATTATTGCCGGTCAACCCCACTTTTTGACCCGGATGGATCTGAAAGGTGGCCTCTGAAAATAGCACTCTACCATCACGGCGGACACTAACTTTATTAAATTCAATCATGGATAATAATCACTTTTGGTTATTTCTTCGCGGGTTAAGCCAGTTAACAATTTTTTCAACAAAAAACGGACAAAGGGTCAGCTATGCGACATTGAAAATCAAGCATTATGCCTCATTATGCTATACTGAATGACTAATAATTTAAATAACCGTAAAATCACTGCTAAGTTATTCATCTGCCTCTTTGCTTATTGTAAGACAGGTGCGTGTGACTATTTGATTTTACGTTCAGTGAAGTTTTGCGCTTTACGAGGATACTATGACTACCATTACCCTAACTGACAGTGCGGCTAATAAAGTTCGCAAATTACGTGAAGAAGAAGGCGATAACAACCTTATGCTACGAGTGTATGTCACTGGTGGTGGGTGTTCGGGTTTTTCATACGGTTTTAACTTCGCTGATGAAGAAGGCGAAGATGATGCCAGTTTTGAGAATGCCGATGTTACCTTATTGGTGGACTCACTCAGTTACCAATACCTGCAAGGCTCAACGGTAGATTATACAGAAGGGCTTGAAGGGGCACGCTTCGTGGTAACCAACCCCAATGCGACCACCACTTGCGGCTGTGGCTCCTCTTTTTCTATTTAGGCTGTGACCCACATTAAGCATTGGGTTAAAGCCCTTGGCAACATGAGTGTCACCGCTCTACCACATTGCTTTAACTTCTGACACCGTCTATCGCTTAGCCTGCCATATCTGCTTTTATTTCAAGCAGATAAGTTATGAATACCAAAGACCTGATTGCTAATGACACGTTATTGTGCAAAGTAATGCCATAAAACCGCTACAAGCTGTCTTTATTTAGACTGTAGCGGTTATTTTTTAACTATATTTTGAAGACTTATTACCTATTGTTTTACAATCATTTGTAACCACATATGATTTTTAAATGGGTTTAAGCTACACTTAATCACAATATAAATGGCCAAATATTGCCGATAGAAACAACGCCATATCCACTGAAAATTATAATAACAGTGATGGGCCCCTTTGATTTTGAGACTATAGTATGACTGAAGTAACCGCCCCAAATCACCAGCCTCTAATACCCTCTTGGTTAACCAGCCAGCACTTATCTGGCATGTTGCGTGGTATAGAAAAAGAGGGGTTAAGAATGCAGTCTGATGGATACTTGGCTCAGACGCCGCATCCTCAATCTTTGGGCTCAAAATTGACCCATCCTTATATCACCACCGATTATTCGGAGAGCTTACTTGAGCTGATCACCTCGCCTAAGTCCACTGTGGCCGAGACCCTTAATATGCTGCGTGAGCTGCATGTTTTGGTGTATCAGTCTTTAGAAGATGGGGAGCTGATGTGGCCGCTGTCTATGCCTTGTATGCTCTCATCCGATGACAATGACATTCCTCTTGCCGAATATGGCAGCTCTAATGTCGGCCGCTTAAAGACTTTATATCGCAGTGGGCTTGGCATACGTTATGGTCGCCGGATGCAAACCATCGCCGGTCTGCATTACAACCTGTCATTTGGGGATGATTTATTCAGCGCTTGGCGTGACAACACCCCTAAGTCTGAGCAATTAGAGTCATTGAGCGAATTTAAAAATGCCAAATACTTAGGCCTGATTCGTAACTTTAAGCGCATGAGCAGCTTGGTGCTGTATTTAACTGGCGCCAGTCCCTCAGTATGTCCTTGCTTCTTAACTGGCCGTAAGCACAACTTACAGCTGATGAATAACACCACTTACTATAGTCCCAAAGCCACCAGTCTGCGTATGGGCAAATTGGGCTATACCAACAGTGTTCAAGATCAATTAGACATCCGCTATAACAATTTACCTGAATATATCGAAGGTCTGCGCCGCGCTATCAATACCCCGTTCTCAGGCTTTACCGAGCTTGGTCTAGATGACGATGAGGGCAATCCGATTCAGATTAACGATCATATTTTACAGATCGAAAATGAATACTACAGCCCAATCCGCCCCAAACAAATTGCTGAGTCTGAAGAAGCTCCAAGCCATGCCTTAGAGGCGCGCGGCATCGCTTATGTGGAGTTTAGAGCCGTTGACTTAGACCCCTATAGTGATATCGGTATTCGCTTATCGACCGCCTGTTTCTTAGAAGTATTGGCACTGTACTGCCTGCTTACCGACTCACCTGACTTACTGCCAGAAGAGGATGCGGTACTGGCAGAAAACCTTGAGCGTGTGGTCAATAACGGTCGTGCTCCAGGCTTGACCATCCAAACTTGTGACGGTAGCGAGCAAAACCTAAGCGAGTGGATGCAGCAGCACTTAGAGGCCATGATGCCTCTAGCCACGTTATTAGATGCAGAATATGGCGGCAATAATTATCGTGTGGCCGTCACCTTAATGCTAGGTAAAGCGGTATACCCCGATGCCACCTTATCTGCTCAAGTCTTGGCCGATACCCAAAGACTGGGCAGTACTTGGCAGCTGGGTCATGCCCTAGCCCAGCAGCACCGTGAATCTATCCTGCGCAGCTCATTGAGTCCAAAAACTCAGGCCAAATATGAAGTGTTGGCCGAAAAATCTTGGCTACAACAGCAGGAGCTTGAAAAAGACGACTCACAAGACTTCTATGACTATATTCAGCATTATAGATAAAGGCTTTTGCGCTCATCATCAGCGTGTCAGGTTTTGCCAGACAATAAGGGTTATTAGGCTGTCAAGAAGCGACCACAAATGATGCAAAGCCTTATCTGAGCTGTTCACAGAAATAATTTTCTGAATCTGGTTTTTGAGTTTAGAATATAACGCTTAATGTTGCCGATATCATTATTAGCTGTATTAGCTAATTATACTGGCTCTCTTTGTTAGTGTTCCTAAGGAGCAAACTTTTATGCAGCGTCTCCTCACTTACCGTGCGTTAAACTTTATTTTGTTCATCGCCTCTGTCGTGGCCATGCTATTTGCCATTATATTTTTGCAAAACTACAAAGGGCTTGAACCTTGCCCCTTGTGTATTTTTCAACGTATCGGCTTGATGGTCATGGGCGGATTTTCGCTGATTGCTGCTGTGGGCCATCCCAAAAAAATGGGAATGCAATTACTGCTGTGGATAGGGTCAATGGCTGGTATCTTATGGTCGGCAGGTGTGGCAGCGCGTCATGTGTGGATTCAACATTTGCCCGCTGATCAAGTACCGGCGTGTGGCCCTGGTCTGGATTACTTCCTTGAGGCGTTACCGATGAAGCAGGTGATTAATCAAGTTTTATCCGGTTCAGGCGAGTGTGCTGAGATCAGCTGGAGATTTTTGGGCTTATCTATCCCAGAACAAGCGCTTATCTTGTTTACCGCGTTGATTTTGGTTAACCTACTAGTCTTATGGCGTATTATTAGCAAGCGCACCGCTTAGTAGTGCATCAGCGTTCATTCATTTAGCTTTCATTTATTAGATAGACATCAGAGGTTCCATGCACGTTCATATTTTAGGTATCTGTGGCACATTTATGGGGTCACTTGCATTGTTGGCTCGCGATCTTGGCCATACTGTCACCGGTTCTGACGCCAATATTTATCCCCCTATGTCCACTCAGCTAGAACGTGCTGGGGTCAGTATTCAAGAAGGCTATCACGCCACTCATTTACAGCCTGCGCCTGACTTGGTTATCGTGGGCAATGCCATGAAACGGGGCATTGAAGCGGTAGAGTACAT
Organism: Psychrobacter sp. H7-1; assembly: GCF_904846585.1. NCBI lineage: Bacteria > Pseudomonadati > Pseudomonadota > Gammaproteobacteria > Moraxellales > Moraxellaceae > Psychrobacter > Psychrobacter sp. H7-1. The sequence continues at coordinate 33,594 of NZ_CAJHBH010000022.1, read as the reverse complement.
GCTGGATACTGGCATACCCTACACCTCAGGGCCGCAGTTTTTGTCAGAGCATGTGTTACAACATCGCCATGTATTGGCGGTGGCGGGTACGCATGGAAAAACCACCACCACCACTATGCTCGCTTGGGTGCTGCATTACTGCGGTATCGATGCCGGCTTCTTAATTGGTGGTGTGCCTTTGGTCGAGAGCGAGAATGACAATCTGACTAAAGCCTTTGCTCACAGCAGCTACTTGGGCGCTGATAAAAATGCCCAAGGCGGGCGTGGTTACTTCGTGATTGAAGCCGATGAGTATGATTCAGCCTTCTTTGATAAACGCTCAAAATTTGTACATTATCGCCCGCGTACCGCTATCTTGAATAACCTTGAGTTTGATCACGCTGACATTTTTAAAGATTTGGATGCCATTCAGACGCAGTTCCACCATATGATTCGTATGATCCCAAGCTCTGGGCAAATTATTATGCCGGCTCATACGCCAAGCTTAGAGGCCGCCATAGACAAAGGCTGCTGGACCCCCATCTGGCGCACCCAGATTGCCAATAACGGGCAGCAAGATAAGAGCGCTCAAGATAAAGCCCTCCAAGATGACTCTATCGCCTGGCAGGCTGAGCTTATCAGCGAAGATGGCAGTCAATTTGCCATTCACTTCACCAATACCCAAGGCGACATCTTGAGTGGCGAGGTACACTGGGGCATGAGTGGCCGTCACAATGTCGAGAATGCTATGGTGGCCGTGGCGGCCGCTTATGACATCGGTATCAGCGTGGCCGATGCTTGTGCGGCGTTATCGCAGTTCTCTGGTATTAAGCGCCGCATGGAGCTGATCGCAGAGCTAGGCGCTGCTGAGAGTGGCAGCACTTTTGGGGTGAAAGTATTTGATGACTTTGCCCATCATCCCACAGCGATTACCACCACCTTAGATGGTGCCAAAAAGAAATTAAAAGGCGCCAAAATTTGGGCCATTATTGAGCCGCGCAGCAATACCATGAAGCTTGGGGTACACAAGGACAATCTGGCGGCTTCAGCACAGCTGGCAGATGAGGTGATCTGGTATGAGCCTGCCGGTTTGGAATGGGGTCTAACTGATGTCATTGAGGGCGCTAATAACAGCAACCAACAATACGTGATGAATGACACCCAAAAGATCATTGACCATATTTGCGCCAAGCTTGGCCAATCCTCTCAAGATGACGCCATTATCATTATGTCTAATGGCGGCTTTGAGGGCATTCATCAGCGCTTAATTGCGGCACTAAAAAAAGACTAATTTTTTAATCACATCAAATACATAAGACGGCCTCATTGGTAACACAATGGGGCTTTTTTATGTGTCAACCTCGCTTGAAACAAAACTCTATATAAGTTATACAATCAATTACCCAAAAACTGCCAATTTCAATCAATCGCCCAACTAAACTCACATAGCTCGTACGTACTTAACAATTCAGCCTTAGCACCTGTATAAGTTATTGATTAAAATCCTTATTAGAAAAGTTCTGTACCGTCTCAGCGACGGTATAAGTAACTCATAAAACGACTATTAAAATTATTAGTTAAACATATTAGATGGTTAAAACACCATCACAATTTTTGTAAGGAAGAGACTTCATGAGTATTATTTGGACAATTATTATAGGTTTGATTGCCGGTTTATTGGCACGTGCTATTAAGCCAGGCAACGATGCTATGGGCTGGATTATGACCATCGTACTGGGTATCGCAGGGGCGTTGGTTGGTGGCTTTATCGCCAGTGCAATTGGCGTGAACGCTGATGGCGGCTTTATTGGTCTGGCTTTCTCAGTAATTGGTGCTATTATCTTATTGTTCATCTATGAATTGATCATGAGCAAACGCTAATAGAGCACGATTAAGACGTGATTGAGCTCAAACATCTTATGAGATCAAATGGCTCACTAAATAATAATAATAACAAGCGGTAACCCTAACTATGTTTGCAGCGGACTTCTCCTCAAGTCCGCTTTTTTTGACTCACCTTTTTTTGACTCGCCTTTTTTGAATGTAGCACCTTGATATTTATGCCCTCCCCCCTCATTCAGTTAGATATAATAGTCTAACGACTGTCCCTTATTGCATTTTTGATTTGATTACACGTTTTATTTAACGGCACTTTTCGTTTAATTGCATCTCTCATTTACCTATTAATTAACTCATTGCGTGATTTCTTATGGCCATATTACCGATTTTAAGCTACCCCGACCCTAGGCTGCGTACCATCGCAGAGCCGATCAAAACTGTTGATGCTGAAATAAAACAGCTTATCAAAGACATGATTGAAACCATGTATGACGCCAAAGGCATTGGGCTTGCAGCCACTCAAGTGGATCGTCATATTCAGCTTATCGTCATGGATTTGTCTGAAAACAATGACTCGCCTCGGGTATTTATTAACCCCAAAGTTACCCCGTTGGTGGAAGATAAAAAGCCTTACGAGGAAGGGTGCCTATCGGTACCAGATGTCTATGATTCAGTGGATCGTCCAGTAAAAGTGAAAATCGAAGCGCTTGATGCAGATGGCAATGCCTTTGAAGAGATTGCAGAAGGCCTATTGGCAGTGTGTATCCAGCATGAAATGGATCACTTAAACGGTGTCTTGTTCGTCGATTATTTATCACGCCTAAAGCAGACCCGTGCCCGTGATAAGGTCAAAAAATATCTTAAAACCCGTGAAAAGCAACTACAGCACAACAAAGCCTAGTCGCTAACGATACCGTGGTAAACATCAAACCCAAAAAAAAGCCCATCACACTTAACTGTGATGGGCTTTTTTGACTTTAGGCCATTTAGAAGATCAAAGCAGAGCGGCTCAGCCCTTAGCCCTTTAGACCCAGCACATCTTGCATGTCATAGCGACCTGGGGCCTGCGCCACTACCCAAGTGGCCGCACGCACAGCACCTGCGGCAAAGGTCATACGCTCACGGGCATGATGCTTAATCTCCACCATCTCACCATCCGCTATTAGCATCACACTGTGGTCACCAATGATTTCACCGCCGCGAATAGCGTGGATGCCAATGCTACCTGGTTTTCGCTCGCCAGTTTGCCCCTCTCGGCCATAGACAGCCACTTGTTTTAAGTCCTGACCACGGGCGGTCGCAGCGGCATTGGCCATCATAAAAGCGGTACCTGAAGGGGCATCGACTTTGTGCTTGTGATGTGACTCAATGACTTCGATATCAGCGCTATCACCAAAAGCCTTAGCGGCCATCTCAATAAGCTTTAATGACACGTTAACACCAGTAGAATAGTTGCCGGCATATACCACAGGGATTTGAGCACTGGCGGCATTAAGCATGGCTTCTTGGGCTTCACTGAGGCCTGTGGTACCGATCACCATCGCCACCTTGTGCTTCGCGCACAACTGCACATTTTTTTCAGTGGCGTCAGGCAAGCTAAAGTCGATTAGCACATCAATGTTGCCAAGCTCAGCGGCTAAGTCATCTGATAAGGCGACCTGATTTTTGTGTTGACCAATCAATTCGCCCGCATCTACCCCGATAAGACTTGAGCCACTGCGCTCAATGGCGGCAGCCAATACGGTGTTAGCATTGTTGTGTACCGCTTCAATTAACATGCGCCCCATCCGGCCGCCGGCACCAATCACGCCTACTTTGATGGTCTGTGATGCAGTCTGAGTCATTATTTTATCCTTTAAGTAATCTGTATGAGGCTAATAATAGCATGATTATCTATGCTGCTAAATTTGCAAGTTGCCATGATAAGTTTGACGTCTACCTGACAGTCGTCCTTTGATTTTGATTGCCCCATTATCTAGCCATAAGGGGGGTAGCAGACAGCCCACAAAAAAACCCATACGTTTCACGTGAAACATATGGGCCATAACTAAGCCATCTAAGCTATCTTAGTCAAACAGATCGCCTAACTTTTCAAAGAAAGATTTTTTCTTGGGCGACTGATGATGCTTGCTGTCACCATCTAAAGTGTCTTGGAACTGACGCAGTAAATCTTTTTGTTCACGGGTTAGGTTCACAGGCGTCTCAACCATGATACGGCAGATTAAGTCGCCTTTCATGGTGGTGCGTACAGGGGTGACACCCTTGCCGCGGACACGCAGTAGCTTACCACTTTGGGTGCCTTCAGCCACTTTGATTTTGACCTTGCCATCAAGCGTTGGAATTTCCACTTCTTTGCCGAGCGCCGCATCGGTAATACTCACAGGTACATCCATATAAAGGTCAGCACCTTGGCGCTTGAACACAGGATGTTCTTTGACACGCACTTCAACATATAAGTCGCCGTTTTGGACGCCTGCGCCTCCCGCTTCACCTTCACCGGCCAAGCGTACTCTATCACCATCGTCAACACCGGCTGGGATAGAGACCTCTAGGGTGCGTGACTTATCTTTTACGCCAGTACCATGGCAGTCATTACAAGGGTTCTTAATCTCTTGACCACTGCCGCCACAGTTAGGACAGGTTTGCTGCACTGCAAAGAAGCCTTGTTGCATGCGTACTTGACCATGGCCACCACAAGTACTACACGTTTGGATATCTGAGGCATTCTTAGCACCTTTACCATCACAAGTTTCACAAGGGGCAGGTGCGGTAAAGCTGATTTCTTTTTTGCAGCCTCGTACGGCCTCTTCTAAGCTCAGCTCAATGACATAGCGTAAGTCTGAGCCACGGCGCTGACGACCACCGCCCCCACGAGATTGACCGAAGATATCACCGAAGTTACCAAAGATATCACCGAAGATGTCTTGGAAGTTACCCGCACCTGCGCCACCAAAGCCGCCGCCACCCATGCCATTTTCGAAGGCTGCATGACCCATGCGGTCATAGGCTGAGCGTTTTTCTTTATCGCTTAATACTTCATAAGCCATCGAGGCTTCTTTGAATTTTTCTTCTGCATCAGGATCATCAGAATTACGATCTGGGTGGTATTTCATGGCCAGTTTACGGTAGGCCTTTTTAATCTCGCGCTCATCTGCGCTTCTATCAACGCCTAAAACTTCGTAAAAATCTCGCTTACTCATGGAGGCTCCTATCAACATGCCGGCTATGTTTCACGTGAAACACATTTATAGTTGGCATTAAAATGGGTACTAAACACACAATGGTTTAAATGATTCAAAATAATTAATCAATACTTTGCCTGTTTAATGGTGACAAACACCTCAATTATCAAGCAATTATGCTAAAATCGCCCTATTCTCCCTGTTATTTATTGAAGTTGATACCTCGCCTCTATGAAATCATTAAAATTTTTACTGATTAGCCTAGTTATTATTGCCGTTGTGATTTTTGCAGGATCACCTTACTACGCTGCGTATCAACTCAAGAATGCTTATGACACCCATGATGGCGCTACTTTGACCCATCACATCGACTTTGAGCAGCTACAGCCCAATATCCAAAACCAGCTCACCAGCAAGTTTGCCAACACTTTGCAGCAGTATCCGCTGGTGGCACAATTGGGCGGTGAAACATTAACCGAAGCGGCCGATGAGTTCATCCATGCGTCAGTCACTAAGGCGGTCACTGAGGAAAATATCCGTAGCCTAATTAATACCCAAGGCCAAGCCAATCAAGCCACCAAAGAGCTTGCTGCCGCGTGGGCTATTGCCAGTAATAAGGTGGATTTGCAGCGCTTGATTCAAGACATCATCGTGCAGCGTGGTGATATCAATGCGGTACTCAAAAACCAAATGCAGCAGATTATGAGTGCACAATCCACAGAGCTTGAAAGCCATGTTCAAAGTGGCGAGGACAGCGCCAAACCAAAGCTGTCTTACTGCGGCATCAACTGCTTTACCCTGTCAGGTCAAGTTAAAGGCTACCCGCTGACGCTACAGATGCAGCGTGAGGGTCTAATTGGCTGGAAAATTATTAACGTGGTGTTGCCTTAGCCGCTTAACATTTCGTTCGGCCTTCAGGCGTTAATTTAGCCCTAAAAAAGGGAGAAAACTTGGGTCTTTATAGGGTGCGTTAAATGCCGCCCCATCCTCTCGATAAATAGCAGGCGTAGCAAATACTGCCAGCCCTGCTGCCTTCACCTGATTTGCCTTTAGATGATCGATGCCACTGCGACAGGTATTGGTCACAGGCTTGCCACTCATCGCTTCATCTAAGGCTTGTTTGCGAGCTGCTTTGTCAGCGGCACACCATATCTGACGCATTTGTTCTGGTGACTGCTCATAGTAAGGATAAGCGATGACTTTAACGGTCACACCTTTGGCATTCAGCTTGGCCATATCCTGATGTAGAACTCGGCAATAAGGACAATTGATGTCGGTGGCGACATAAATGACTGCTTTTTCGGTAGTGGTCGCCGGATAAATGACCAGATTGTCGTCATCAAGACTAGAGAGGACATGAAGGTTCTTCTTTTGTTCAAAATCAGCATCTAGACCGGCAAATTGACCATTTTCAATGACCGAAATCTCACCACTGGTAAATACAGTGGCCTCAGTATTGGTAATAAAAGGCTGCCCCTTTAAGGTTGCGCCCCAAATCACCCCTGGCACGGCGGTGTGATATAGCGCCACATCGGGCGTCATATTCTTTAATAGGCTGCTGTTTTTTAACATAGAGGCTCGCAAATCATCACTGACTGGCATCCCACTTAAAGTTTTGCTCGGTAATTGCTGCGGCGTGGGGACTTTTACTGGACTGGGATTGGGCTTTAATTCGCCTTGCAAAATATAAGCACCGTCAGCGGTGATGTGCAGTGGTGGCTGCGGCTCAGTTGAGGGATTTTGTACCAAGGTTATCTGGTACATAGAAGGCAGCTTTGAGGGCTGTATAGAGGCAATGGGCGTCATCATACCCGCATTACTCAGTATCTGCTTAATAAAATCCTGTTGCTGCGGCGTTGGCGCTTTTAATGGGCTGATATCGTTGGCAGCAAGCTTGTCATAGGCCTCATTAAAGGCTGACAAATCAGCATGGGCTGAGGGCATGATGACCAAGGCCGATAGTAGAACTGGCATAGCTAGCAATAGGGTCAATGATTTACTGCATATGAGCCTAAGTGTGTTTAAAAAGTGCGACATGACAACTCCTAATTTCAGCGCTTAATGCAATAACAAGTACTGAGGACAATTGACTTCCTCCCCTCGCTAAAGTGAGGGGATTGTACAGCTAGACGGTCAAGCCCGACCGCAAGGATGTTCTTAGCAGCATTGATATAATAACAATAGCTTATTTATCCTACCCCGATGACTCTATTTGTTATATTTTGTTAGGCAGACAACGCCGGCTAGATTTCGTTTAGTCATTTACCCTGTCGTCTACCCTGCCCTTACTGCTCGCAATCTCGTTAAGCAGCCTCATAAATAGCCAAAAAAAATGGACACCTAAAGCGCCCATTTAAATAAAAAAACGAATAAACTTACTATCATTTAGAAGCTATTTACTTCATCTTCGGTCAAGAAGCGGCTATCGCCTTTCTCTAATCCTTCAAGTGTTATGCCGCCAATGCTGGCACGGTGTAGCTCAACAACTTTATTGCCAAAATAGGCCATCATACGTTTGACTTGATGGTATTTACCTTCGGTCAAAATTAGACGCGCGTGGGTCTCATCAATGAATTCTAATAACGCAGGCTTGGTCGGCTCATAATCGCCATCTAGCAAGATGCCTTGGCCTACTTTTTTGACCGCATGCGCTTGCGCTTCTTCATCCATAGCATCGGCTAAGGTTAATTCATACACCTTTTCATGCAGATGACGCGGGCTGGTCACTCGGTGTAGCCAGCTGCCATCATCACTTAAGATTAAGGCACCGGTGGTATCCACATCGAGACGGCCTGCGATACGCAAGTTACTCAGCTCAGGCACTGCGATAAGTTCAGTAACAATCGGATATTCTTTGGGTTTTAGGGTACACTCAAAGCCTTCAGGCTTATGCAATAAAATATAGCGGCTACCGGTCGCCACTGATAACGGCTCACCGGCCCACATCACTTCATCATTAAGCACATCAACGTGTACGCTGCCATCTTTTACTACTTCATCATTGACCGTAATCTCACTGGCGTGCAGCACTTTTTTCGCTTCTTTACGCGACAGTTCGGTGGCCTTGCTGATAAATTTGTCTAAACGCATTTATGGTATCCTTGGTTCTATAACTGAATGGGTCTACTATACAAAATAGCGGTAACCTCACTTATCAGATATAAATATTTTTGGGTGGTTAATATGATTCACAGTTTAACACACCCGCTCTAGGTGCGATTGATGACTTTTTTGACCCGACCTATTTTTGGCAGTTTGTCTATTTTTATTTTTAATCAACCACTCACAAATCTATAGCCCGATAACCTATAACCCCTAACGCTTAAATCCCTAACGCTTATGACTTATCAAACCTTAGCTGCGCCCGTTAGCGCCCGACTTGAAATCAAGAAGTCTGACTTTATTACTTACGCCTATCCGGTTCACAGCCGTGAAAAAGCTATGTTTCACGTGGAACAATTGCGGGCCAAATATCCCGATGCCCGCCATCACTGTTGGGCTTACATAATCGGTGACCCCAATAACACCACCAGTGCCGGTTTCGATGATGATGGAGAGCCCAATGGGACTGCTGGGCGGCCGATCCTTAATGTGTTGCAGCACAAAAGTATTGGCAATGTGATTGTCATAGTGGTGCGTTATTTTGGCGGTATTAAGCTCGGTGCTGGTGGCTTGACTCGGGCTTATGCCGGCTCAGCTCAGGCCGTGGTAGATGAGATGACACTCACTACTTATGTGCCGATGACTCAGGTTGAGATTGAGGCGGATTTTGCCAATGAATCGCAAGTGCGCTATGTGGTAGAGGACATGGGCGGTGAAATTGGTGATGTCAGCTATAGTAAGTGTGTTACCTTAACTGCCACTTTGCCAGAGGCTGATGTCGAGGCGCTAAAAGAGCGTTTGAGCATATATGGCAGGCTATTGGAGCAGGAATAACATAATATAACAAATCTCAGTAACCAATCGTTCACTGAAAGTTGTTGGTTTTTTCTCATTTTAACGGCATTATAGCGTTCTGAAAGGTTGATAACGACCCGTTGATGACGGAGAAGTTATTGGCCTTTTTCATCTGTATCAATAATATTTTTATACCAATAACAAGATGAGCTCATTGCTATGATCGATCTAATAAAAAAACAAATAAAATTACAAACAAGAATTGTGGCCGTAAAAGCTGCCAAAAAGAAAAGAGCCACCGCCAGATCTCAACTCTCATTGAGCAAAAGAGGCCAATTTAATCCTCCGCCTTTTAACCCTCCATTTTGGTTAAGCAACCCGCATTTACAAACCATTTTGCCAAAGTTTGTTGCCCCACAGGCGCCTAAATACAGACGTGAAATCCTGCGCGACTCGTTGAATGAAAGCGATGTGGCCTATGACTTTTATGATGCACATCCGGTAGATAATACCGATGATAAAATCGAAACAACCCCGCTTGTGGTATTGTTCCATGGTATGGAGGGCAGCAGTGACAGCCACTATGCCCGAGTATTGGCGCATCAGATGCACGCTGAAGGGTGGCACTTTGTGGTGGCGCACTTTCGTAGCTGCGGCGGCGTCCCGGCTAAAGGCCGAGTATTCTATAACGCCGGCGACACCGCTGAGATTCACCACATGCTACAAACCTTAAGACAGCATTATCAGAATATCTATGCCGTTGGGGTCTCGCTAGGCGGTAATGCCTTGGCCAAATATATGGGCGAATACGCAGATGATGCACAGTGTGAGGCGGCAGTGGTGGTCTCAGCTCCAGTAGATATGTCTTCTGCTGCGGTAAGTATGCACCGCTTTGTCAGCCATAAGATTTACACCCCATATCTGCTCAATCCCATTATTAAAAAAGCCTTGCTCAATGAGATCAGTGAAGAGGAGATTGAAGCCATTAAGTCGGTCGATCGTATCAGTGATTTTGATACCATCTTTACAGCGCCGCGCCATGGCTACCGCTCAAATACGGATTACTACTATCGCTCATCGGCTCTGCCCCATCTTGGTGATGTGACCCATCCTATGCTGCTGATCAGTGCCAAAGATGACCCCTTTATCGGCTTTACCGCCACCGCCAATGATGTGTCTGACCAAGTCACTATCTTAGACACCAAGCATGGCGGTCATATTGGCTATTTGCGCTACCAACCCAAAGCCGCTAAAACCACTCGAAATGGCGCCGCTAAACCCAGCACAAAAGAGGGTAAGTTCGATATCAACTGGATTCCAGAAACCGTCAGTGCTTACTTTAAATCAGTAGGCATCGATGAGGCCGCTCACTCTTCATAAAGGCGGCTACTGCCTGCCTATGGTCTCAAGAAAATGGTTGCGGGTGACGCCTTAGGCACGCCCGCTGCTTTGAAAGCAGGACAGTTTTGCGCATAATCTAAGTCCTACCTTCAATCTTGAGACCTGTGTATGTATCCTTTTTATCGTTATACCAAATCTATTGTTAAGGCGATTGTCGCCCAAAAAAAAGGGGACACCGTTGGCCTAGAAGATGTGGCCACGATGCAGTTTCGATGCAGCCTGACGGATATCGATAACTTCTTGGAGATGAATAACGGCCGCGTGTTTACCTTATATGACTTGGGTCGTACCGACTTTGCGGTGCGCAGTGGCTTAGGCAAGCAGCTGCTTGAGAACCGCTGGGGACTGGTGGTGGCAGGCAGTACCATTCAATACCGCAAGCGTATTCGGGCTTTTGACTTGGTCACCATCAAGACGCGTATTGCTGCTATTGATGAGCGCTGGATCTATGTGGAGCAGTCAATGTGGGTTAAAGGTCAGCCTTGCTCTTCGGCACTACTGCGTACTGGGGTGACCAAAGGTGGACGCGTTTTGCAGACCCAACAGGTGCTAGATGCGCTGGGTAAATCTGACTGGAAACTACCGCCCACAGGCTATGTGGCCGAGTGGATTAAAAGCGATGCCGATCGCCCTTGGCCGCCTAGTGTTTAAGCCCTCCCAGATAGCCGTTATCCCCCTCTAAATCAGTAGCTAAATAAAAGACTAAGTGTCAAAAAGAACTCCGATACTGTGGGTTCTTTTTTTATGGCTGTGGCTGTGATTGTGGTTGTGGGTGTAACTGTAATTCGGTATTTAAAATATTCGATGTATTTAAAGCATTCGATGCAAAAATGAGCCAAATTCGCATTATAAAAATACCCATGAGAGGTGTAGAATACCTGCCTTGCTTTGCTACAGATCCTATTGAGTTAACTGCTGTTATTAGGCAGAATATTGGAATATCCACTCATGAGCCCGTCAAACATTCCGTCAACCCCCCCTTTACATGGCCTTGCCGATACGCCGGCAAATAATCCGCTCAACAAGTCTCCTGCTCCTTTACACACCACTGCCAAGCCCAATATTAATAAGCCAGCTAAAGGTGATGGCAAAAACAATAAAAAATACGCCACTATTTGGCGATGGCACTTCTATGCCGGCATGTTTATTGCGCCTTTTTTGCTCATACTCTCGTTATCAGCGCTGGGTATGCTGTTTATGGCCAATACAGTGGGGCCAAATAATGAGCTGCTCACTGTCTCCAAACAAGACACGATAACGCCTGTATCGGTACAGGCCCATAGCGCTTTGAGCGCTGTCCCTGATGGCACGCTAAAGCAATATATTGCGCCCAAAAGCGATCACAATGTGGCTTTATTTCGTGTGGGCTCAGAGACAGGCCAAACCATGGTCGCTGTCGACCCTTATAGCGCAAAAGTCATAAAAATCGCCCCTAGCGACAGCAACCTTTACCATACCTTTGACAATATCCACTCTGATTTGCTTATCGGAAAAGTTGGTGATTATCTGCTAGAGACTGCAGCATCACTCACCACGCTACTGGTATTAACGGGTTGGTATCTGTGGTGGTACCGCCGTAAATCGATCAAAGCCATGCTGATTCCAGATGCCAAGCTAAACAACAAACGCTCAACCTTCGTCACCATACACGCCACTTTAGGCACTTGGCTGTCTGTTTTGTTATTGCTATTTTGTGTGTCGGGTATGGCCTGGGCAGGTATCTGGGGCGGTAAGGTGGTGCAGGCATGGAGTCAGTTCCCAGCCGGCAAATGGGGCAATGGGCCTATGCTCGCCTCCACCCTACCCCCTACCCACGGCGAGGCTTTAAACAGCAGTGGCATAAAAGAAGTGCCTTGGATTCTTGAGCTAACCCCTATGCCAACGTCAGGCTCCACGCTTGGTGAAAAAGGCATTGACCCAAGCTTACCGATAACCCTAGATACTGTAGACAGATTTGCCCGTGACAGTGGGTTTGAGGGCCGCTATCAGCTTAACTTGCCGCAAGGTGAAACCGGCGTCTGGACCTTGAGTCAAGACTCGATGAGCTATGATACGCCAAGCCCAATGGCAGATCGCACCATGCATATAGATCGCTATTCGGGCAAGGTATTGGCTGATATTCGCTTCGAGGATTACAATGCCTTTGGTAAATTTATGGCCGCAGGCAATGCCATTCATATGGGTACTTTGGGACTGTGGATCTTAATGGCCAATGTGTTATTTTGTCTGTCGGTCATTACCATATGTATCAGTGGTTATGTTATGTGGTGGCAGCGCCGTCCCAGTAAGCTTAATACCGCTGCAACTCAAAAATCAGGCCTAAATCCACCACCGAGCAAAGGCGATATCCCTTGGGGATTGGCCATTATCTTATTGATAGTATCGGTGATTTTTCCCACCGCCATTATTGCCATTGTGGCCATTGCGGTGCTCGACTTTGTAATTATCGGCCGAGTCCCTGTATTAAAAAGGCTGCTTAAGTAGGCCAAGATAAGATGGTTTAGCCTATAGTCGATTATTCATAGTGGCATAAACCAGCACTGCAAACCAATCAGAGCTTATCGCAACCGGTAAGCTCTTTTTTATTGAAATCTCTTTATGACATCCTAACGAGAGCCTAGTGTAAATGGCGGATAAATATGATTACAGCTCTATTAAAGACGCTATAGGTTTTATCCTCTATGATAAACCATTGCATTTACTGGCCTGTTATTTAATAGGCCCCAGATGACGTACAAGGATCCACATTGAGTCAAAAAACCACCCCTAATAAACAACTCGATCTCACCCAAGGGTCGATCGCCAAAACCATGCTGCTGTTCGCACTCCCCACATTGGGGTCGTCGATACTGCAGTCGTTAAATGGGTCGATAAATGCGGTTTGGGTGGGCCGATTTTTGGGAGAAGAAGCACTGGCCGCCACCGCCAACGGCAATATTGTCATGTTCATCTTGATCTCTTTTGTGTTTGGCTTTGGTATGGCCTCTACCATCTTGATTGGGCAAGCCATGGGACAGCGTGACAACGTGATGGTCAAGCGCACGCTCGGCACAGCCCTTGGCAGTATTATTCCTATCAGTGCCATATTGGCTACTATAGGCTGGCTATTTGCGCCCAACTTGCTCGATATATTAGGCACGCCAAGCAGTGCCTTTGATTTGGCATTGACGTATCTGCGCATGATTTTTGTGGCCATGCCGATCACCCTCACCTTCACTTTGATGATGATGGCGCTACGAGGGACGGGCGACTCTAAAACCCCGCTTTGGTTTATAGCGCTGTCGGTGGCTATAGATTTGATTTTGACGCCTCTGCTTATTATCGGCGTGGGTCCTTTTCCTCAGTGGGGCATCTTTGGCTCAGCCTTTGCGACGGCTGTTGCCAATACATTGGCGCTGATTGGTATGATTATCACCCTGTATTTGCGCGGCTCAGTACTTGCTCTTAATAGGTCTGACTTACGCTTTTTGCGCCCTGATCGAGGTATTCTTGCCTCGATGTTTTCTAAAGGGTTGCCGATGGGTCTACAAATGATAGTCATCTCTTCGGCCGCATTGACTATGCTCTCGCTGATTAACCGCGAAGGGGTGCAGACGACCGCAGCCTATAGTGCCACTCAGCAGCTCTGGACCTATGTGCAGATGCCAGCAATGGCGCTCAGTGCCGCAGCCAGTGCTATGGTGGCTCAAAATATCGGTGCTAACCAATGGCATAGGGTCTCTGACATCACCCGTTGGGGGCTTATTTTTAACGTATTATTGACAGGTCTACTTATCGGAGCACTGACTTTATTCGATAAATCCATATTAAGTTTATTCTTGGGCACTGACAGTACTGCGTTGCCCATCGCCAGTCATATTCAGATTATGGCGACGTGGGGGTTTTTATTCTTCGGGATAGCTCAGGTATTCTTTGGTACGATGCGAGCAAATGGCTATGTGATTTGGCCATTGATGGTGATGGTCATCTCTATGTATCCGGTACGTCTTGGCTTTGCTTTTGGCTTCTACTCCTGGCTTGGCGCCGATGCATTGTGGCTGTCGTTCCCTGCGGGGATGGTGGCGACTGCGGTTATGGGTGCAGGGCTATATCTACATGGCAAGTGGCGTAAAGGTCAGGTGTTACCGCCCAAAGAAGCGGCGCAAATCACTGAGGGCTACCGTGCTCAGGGAAGCTGTAGCGCCTCGTGTCGTGATGTGGCCTCCACTACGGCGTGGGAGCCTTTAGAGGATCAGCAAGTTGCGGCTCGTCGGTTTTGAGGGTGGGTTTCTGATAATATAAATAGGTAAACTTTATAGAAGATTAATTTATTAGGAATAGGGTATGACCACTCGAGTACAGATGATAATAGAGACGTTACGCGATTACCCAGATCAAATGTTCACCGCAAGACAGTTAGGTAAACTGTTTCTTGAACGTTATCCACACGACTTAGATGAAAAAAGAAAAAACCCTCGTTATAAAACTGATGCAGACCTTATCATCCAGCTTGCTGCAGAAATTGGCGGTGAACGAACTGAAGCGGCGAAACGACTTTGCCCAAATATCGTGACTCAAGATAAGCCCAGACCTAGACGTTATTATTGGCAAGCCACACCCGATACTTTTGATTTAATTGAAGAAGATGATATCGATGCCAATGACGACTTGGCAGAAAATATTGCCCCAAGTCTTAGCTCCTTTTCAGAGCACGACCTATACCCTATGCTGATTTCATATTTATCAGAGGATTTAGGTCTTTTTTGTCGCCGAATCGATGAGCGCCGATCCAGAAATATGCGCGGCTCAGGAGGTAATCATTGGCTACATCCAGATATTGTCGCATTAGAGACTCTGGATAAAGGGTGGAGCGAGGTGGTTCGTGCTTGCGTACGAGGCAGTAACGACTCATTCTTTAGACTATGGTCATTTGAAGTAAAAAAGAGTTTGAATAGAAGTAATGTCCGCAAAAGCTTTTTCCAAGCCGTATCCAATTCTAGTTGGGCAAATTTTGCTTATTTAGTGACCGCCAATTTAGACTCTGCTGTCGAAGCTGAATTACAAATGCTCTCAGGTTTACATGGTGTTGGGGTTTTACTATTAAATCAGCAGTCTTTATTTGACAGTCAAATTTTAATCCCTGCTCGTGAGCGTACTAATATTGACTGGCTTTCGGTAAATCGTATTGTAGAGGAGAATCAGGATTACGAAGCTTTCATCGATCAAGTTGGTATTTACAGTTAGACTGGCAGGCTAACCAAAAGTTTGTGGAATAAATAGACTGCCCCTAATCGATGTTAACTAAGTACCTATAAAATATTGTACCTATAAAACGTTTAAACTACTGACGAAAAAGAACTGCTATCACTTAATATCTGCTAAAGTAAATCAAAGCCATATCTGCTGTAAATCACTGTAGAAGTCAGACCATAAGATAAGGATGCCTGCCATGAGCTTATTAACTACCCTAAACCTAACCTGCCCCATCGTCCAAGCGCCAATGGCAGGCGGCGCCACCACACCTGAGCTGATCGCTGCGGTGAGTAACTTCGGTGGATTGGGCAGCTTGGGTGCGGGCACCACTGCACCTAGTAAGATTAATGAGCAGATTAATCAAATCAAAGCGCTTACTGACAAGCCGTTTGCAGTCAATCTGATGGTATTGTCTGCAACTGAGTCGACCACCTTTGATACACCGATGCCAGAGTGGTTACAGGCGCATTACGATACGCTTAATATACCAGTGGATTTGCCTTCTCATCCGGCGCAATCTTTTGAAGCGCAGTTTGCAGTACTGCTCAACAATCCGGTTCCTGTGGCCAGCTTTACCTTTGGTATTATCAGTAAGGCCCAAGTGGCAGCGTTACATGCGGTTGGCACTCAAGTAGTGGGCACCGCCAACCATCCGTTAGAAGCCAAAGCTTGGGCAGATATCGGAGCCGATGCGGTCTGTGTGCAAGGGGTCGAAGCTGGCGGGCATCGTGGCGGCTGGCTGCCCCAAAGTCAGCAAGACCCACTGGGTTTACTGACGCTAATTACGCAGACCAAGGCGGTGACCGACGTACCGCTTATTGCGGCAGGCGGCATTATGAGCGCTGAAGCGATTAAAGCGGTACAGGCAGCAGGTGCGCAGTTGGCACAGCTGGGGACGGCATTTTTGACCACGACTGAAAGCGGTGTCAGCGACCTATATAAGGCACAGTTATTGAAAGCTGCCCAGGGTGAACGTCGGGCACAAACTCGCCTGACTCGCCTGTTCTCAGGCAAGCAGGCACGCGGTTTGGTCAATGACTATCTTGAGCGCTTTAGCTCCTATGATAACGAGACCCTGCCCGCCTACCCTCAGCTCAATGCCATGACTCAGCCGATGCGAGCGGCAGCCGCGACAGCCAATAATCCAGAGTATATGTCACTGTGGGCAGGGCAAGGGGTAAGTCAGGTTCAAGCATTATCGGTTAATGAGCTCATGACGCAGTTGACTAATGGTTAGCTGCTCTGCGCTTTAAGCTGACTGTGTGTCGCCCGCAGTAAGAGCAGTGGCTTGTTGTTAGTAGCAATTATTGAAATGATAATTTAATAATTGCTCATCAGTTAATAAAACTTAACATTTGCCCCTATTTAAATTCTCATCTTCATACCCATACTAAGAGTCACTAATGATTTATTGATTTGAGTTTTGGGGCATATTTATGAATGAACGAGTATCTGATAATCCTCATCAAGGGTTACGTATTCACACCAAATACTATCGTCTGATTTTTACTGGTCTGATGGCGCTATTGATGTCGCTGATCATTTCATCTGCGCTTATCCTATTAAAACAAGGGTATAGTCAGCACTTCTTTAGTGAGCTGATGCACTCATGGGGCACCTCGTTTATATTCGCTTGGCCCAGTGCTTATGTGTGTGCTTATGTGATTCAGACCAAAATACTGACCCGCATTCATTTCCATAATGATGACTAACGCTTATCAGTAACACCGCACATATTAGGTAAAAAGCCCCAAACGGTTACGTTTGGGGCTTCTTCACTATGTTTTTTCACTTTAATGATTGACTGCTATAATGGGCTTGAACGGCCAATCATAAGCATGCCGTTATTTTTTGCTAGAATCTGGCATACCTTTATAGAATCCAGATAGCGCACAGATATGTTTCGCCATTTTAATATGATACTCAAACACACCTTTATCATAATCGTCTCTGCCTAACGCCAATAACCACGGTATCTTGTTATGGTTTCGAGTATATTGATTGACAGTATATGCCCGATAATAACCATCCTCACAAAATACACGATAAGTGGTATCGGTGTACGCACCACTGGCTTTCACACTCCTTACTTCACCATAAGCAACATTTCTCGAGCGGTAAGGACTATCCACATCCAAATACTCTTTTTGGTTTTCAGCATTACCAAGTAACGGTGGTATCTCATTGACCAACAGCCAGCGCCGCGGTTTTTCTGAACCTACTACTGTGGTAGGCTCAACCTTTTTCACCGCATCCAAAATATCCTGATACTCTTGTGCCGTAGGTAAGCTTCTCATCGCTTGTTTGTCTATATTTCGCTGCTGTACCTCGTTTAGGGTTGCGCAGCCACTCACCGTTAACAGTGAAGCCAGTGCTATAGCTAACGTCTTTATACCTCTATTCATTGTTATACATCCTCACCATTCTCTGTTTTATCAACACTAGGCTTGGGCTATCCATTTCTATTCTCTAGCCCTTAGCCTATGACTTGACGCTATAGCGACTTAATTGGCGGCATCAAGCAGCTGGAAGGGGAACGTCACCACATCAAAGGCTAGAGCGAAAGGCAATAACACCAGCTTGCCCGCCGCACTGGCACCATTGCTGGTGGTTGTGGTGGTTTTGCCATTGGTATAGATAGTGACCGGATAAGGCTTGGTTAAGGCACTATATTTAGATTGTATCAGGCTCAGATTACTGACTGCCGGATAGACACCACCTTTAATGGGTACGGTAAAGCAAAAGCGCTGGGCATTCATACGCTCATCACTTGAGCTACTGCACTCTTTACCGCCATTTTGTAAGAAGAAATTGTAATCGCTGCGCTGAAACTCATCTTTTAGCTTGGCATAAGACAGCTTCATTTGTCCTTGGAAGTGCCCGTCGTTATTGGGAGAGTAAAAGCGCATGTCGTTATCAACGCGGATATTTTTAGGGGTTAGATTGGTCAATAGATTGACCATCTCCGGGCCGCCTTGGCTGAGTACATAGCTGTACTTTTCACCCACTATGACCACACTACTTGAGGGCATATTGGCCAGCGGCGTGGCAGGGCGACCAAAGGCCACCAACTGATCCTCCACCAACACCTGCTCGCTGGTGGTGGTATGGCTGCTACTGCTTCCTGAGTTTAGCAGCTCAGTAGTAGCACAGCCTGATGCCAATAATAGCGACATTAGTGAGGCACCGCCTACCGCTAGTTTCAGACCCTTATTTGGCAGCTTAAGCGCTTTATTCATAAAATATCCTTATTTATTATGATGTTTTAAATCCAATATTTAGTATATATTATCAGTACGCTTGAGTGTCAATATCCTTTTACCAACCCTGCAGGTTTTTTGTATATGGCGCTGTGCTGAGTGGCTTAATACGTTAAGCCACGGCACCTGGTAATTGAGTTACTTTGTTCTTTAGACATGCCACTTGGTGATCTGGTGTGCCCTCTAATACTGGCTTTGTCTGCGCACAGCCATCATCTGCTATCGGACAGCGGGTACGGAACACGCAGCCTGAAGGCGGATTAATAGGGCTGGGTAAATCCCCCTCTAACAGCTGAATGGTTTTGTTCCGCTCAATCTGTGGATCTGGAATGGGCACAGCTGACATCAAGGCCTGGGTATAAGGATGGGTGGGATTGTCATATATGTCCTTATCAACACCAAGCTCGACGGCGTTACCCAGATACATCACCAGTACCCGATCTGAGATGTGCTTGACCACAGATAAGTCATGGGCAATAAAGATAAGCGCCAAGCCCATCTCTTTTTGGACGTCTTGTAGTAGATTAATCACCTGCGCCTGAATCGACACATCCAGCGCCGATACTGGCTCATCACAGATAATCAGCTTAGGTCTTAAGATAAGAGCGCGTGCAATGCCTATGCGTTGGCACTGACCGCCTGAGAATTCATGGGGATAACGGTTGACTTGGTTGGGCAGTAGACCGACCTTTTTCATCATGGCCCGTACTTCTTGTTCGACCTCAGATTTTGGCATCTTGGGATAGTAAGTGCGTAATGGCTCGGCAATGATATCACCCACCGTCATACGCGGGTTTAGTGACGCTAAGGGGTCTTGGAAAATCATCTGGATGTCTTTTCGCTTAAGACGCATCTGCTTTTTGGTGGCGCCCATCATCTCCTCGCCATTGAACTTAATACTCCCCGAACGGGCAGTCACTAAGCCAATAATGGTGCGAGCCAGCGTCGATTTACCGCAGCCCGACTCACCCACCACGCCTAAGGTTTCACCAGCGAATAATTCAAAGGAGACGCCGTTGACGGCCTTTAAAGTCGCCGGCTTTTGCCAAAAATAGCTGCCCTTTTGCTTGATATCAAAGCTGGTCACCACATCCCTTACTTGTAATAAAGGGGCATCATTTACCACATCGATTCGATTGCTTGTAGTCTGTGTCATGGCTTATCCCTCTATGTTATTTGCAAGTTGAGCTTGGGCATCTTGCGGCTCTGTATTGGCCACATCTTCAGGCTTCCAGTGGCAAGCACGCTGTCTTTCATTGGGCAGAAATTCAAGCGGTGGTGGCACATCACGGCACAGCTCCATCGCATAAGTGCAGCGCTCATAAAAAGGACAGCCGGCAAGCAGGTTGAGTAGGTTTGGCGGGCTACCAGGGATGGTCTCAAGCTGACCGCTGTCATTATCAAGACGTGGAATCGCTCGCAGCAAGCCTTTGGTATAAGGGTGAGTCGGATTGTAGAAGATTTCTTCGGTATGACCATAAGCCATAGTACGGCCGGCATACATGACCAATACCCGATCACAAATACCTGCGACCACGCCTAAGTCATGGGTAATCATAATGATGGTGGTGCCAAAGTCACGCTTTAGCTCATTCATCAAAGTCATAATCTGTGCTTGTACCGTCACATCAAGTGCGGTGGTCGGCTCATCGGCAATCAGCAGCTTAGGACGGCAAAGCAGCGCCATAGCAATCATTACCCGCTGGCGCATACCACCTGAGAATTCGTGCGGATACATGCCGATACGCTTGCGGGCCTCGGGGATTTTTACCGCATCAAGCATCTTGATGGCCTCCTCCCAAGCCTCTTTTTTGCTCATGCCTTTGTGCAAGATAAGCACTTCAGCCAGCTGATCGCCGATTTTCATATAAGGGTTTAGCGAGGTCATCGGATCTTGGAAAATCATTGACACTTGCTCAGCACGCAGCTTGTTTAAGTGCTTTTGTGACATGCCTAGCAGCTCACGACCTTCGAATAATACTGAGCCTTTGGTCAGACCGTTTTTGGCAAGTAGCCCCATGATGGCAAAGGCAGTCTGTGACTTGCCCGAGCCGGACTCCCCTACGATGCCCAGAGTTTCACCTTGGTGAAGATTAAAATTTAGCCCATTTACGGCAGTGACCAGTCCATCTTCGGTCTTAAATTGTACCGATAAGTCTTTGACCTGCAATAAATCTGGCGCTTTGCTGTCTTGTAATACGCTCATAATGGTTGTCCCTGTATTGGCTATTTGGCTATTGGCGGGCATTACCCACTGTATTTTTTGTGGTTTTAACTCACTTATGTATGCACGTTATGGATTGAATTGGTTAACTCAAACCATTAACTAGCGATCTTTGGGGTCAAACGCATCACGCAAACCATCCCCAATAAAGTTAAAACAAAACAAAGTCACTACCAAAAACACAGAAGGTATCAAAATCTGCCATGGTGCCACCTGCATCGTCTGCGAGCCCTCTTGTAATAAAGCACCCCAACTGGTCATCGGCTCTTGTACACCTAAGCCTAAGAAGCTTAAGAAAGACTCAAATAAAATCATGCTAGGCACCAGTAGTGAGGCATACACCACCACCACGCCAAGTACGTTTGGCACGATGTGACGCATAATAATATTAAAGCCTGATACCCCGCCCACGTGCGCCGCTTCAATAAATTCTTTGCTCTTAAGACTTAGTGTTTGACCACGTACAATACGCGCCACATCCAGCCAAGAAACCAGACCAATGGCCACGAAAATAAGCATCAGGTTACGACCAAAGATAGTCACCAACAAAATCACGAAGAACATAAATGGAAAGGCGTTTAGGATTTCCAAAAAGCGCATCATAATCGCATCAATCTTACCACCTAAGTAGCCAGAAGCTGCACCATAAACGGTACCGAATATCACCGCCACAGTGGCGCCTGCAATACCTACAAGTAGCGAGATACGACCACCAATGGCGGTACGTACCAATAAATCACGGCCCAAAGAGTCGGTGCCAAAATAATGCTTATTCTCTAATGATGGCGCCCCTTGCATATAGCCCCAATCAGTCTCTGCATAACCAAAAGGTGCAAACATCGGCACAAAAATCACAAATACTGTGACCAAAAATAAGATAACCAAGCTGGCAATCGCCGCTTTGTTTTTATAAAAACGACGCCAAGCATCCTGCCATAAGCTTCGTCCTTTAATGGCAGGTGCGGTGGGCGCTACTAAATCAATGGGCTTGTCAGTGATAACACTCATAGTCATCCTTGTTACTTAATCTTTTGCAGGTGAATGGGGTAAGTAGGCGTTAGGGCAATGGGCATTTCATTGATGCTTTGGCGAGCCTACTTAACGGCCTAGTACTTAATCTGTGGGTCAATAACTGCGTATAAAATATCGACAATGGCGTTAAAGGCAATGGTCAATACGCCCACCAAAATGGTTAAGCTAAGCACCATGCCATAGTCACGGTTTAAGGCGCCATTAACGAATAATTGACCGATACCGGGCAGACCAAAAATGGTCTCAATCACAATTGAGCCGGTGATAATACCCACAAAAGCAGGGCCTAAATATGAGATAACCGGCAGCATCGCTGGGCGCAGTGCATGCTTAAATACAATACGCTGCATCGGCAAGCCTTTGGCACGTGCGGTACGGATATACTGGCTGTTCATCACCTCAATCATAGAGCCACGCATGATACGCGCGATGCTGGCAGTATAAGCCAAAGCCAGTGCCGTCACCGGCAAGATAAGGTTTTGTACCGCCCCATCATTCCAGCCGCCACCGGGCAGCCACTTTAAAGTAATGGCAAAAATAAGTACCAACAGGGGCGCTTTGACAAAGCTTGGAATAACCACCCCGATATTGGCAAAAGCCATAACGATATAGTCAATCCATGAGTTTTGTTTTAAAGCGGCGACAATACCGAAGATAAGTCCGAGCACTAAGGCTAGGATAAAGGCATAAAGGCCCAGCTCCACCGAAACCGGTAGCGCTTGTGATAACAGCTCATTGACGGTGTAGTCTTTGTACTTAAAGGAGGGGCCAAAGTCGCCCACTGCAATTTGCTTTAAATAATGCACATATTGCAGCCACATGGGGTCATTTAAGTGATATTTGGCTTCAATATTGGCCATTACCGCGGGTGAAAAGCTACGCTCGCCACTAAACGGACTACCCGGCGCCAATCGCATCATAAAAAATGACACGGTAATAAGGATAAACATGGTGGGAATGGCTTCTAATAGCCGCCGAAATATAAGCTTTAACATAAACCCTCTGTTATCAGTAACGCATTGATTCCGTTGTTAAAATCGATAATTAATATCCGTGTTTGGTGCTTATTCTTTATCTGCTATGGGTGTGTTTTACCCTTAATGCTTAGCGATGGCCAAGTCTTTGGCTTGCCACACATCTAGTGGATCGTTTTCTGGGAAGCCCACCACATAAGGCTTAACCAGACGTACCCCAACATAATGGAACATGTTTAGATTGGGCATATCCGCATCTAACTGTGCTTCAGCCTGTTGATATAGCTTGGCACGCAGCGTCGCATCGACCCCTTCAACTAAGGTTTGATTCATAATGCTGTCAAACTTAGCACTGGAGTATTTACCGTGGTTATTGGTGTTGTCAGTCTTAAGTGTGTTTAAAAACGAGGATGGTTCATTATAGTCCCCACACCAGCTTGAGCGGGCAATGTCATAGTTGCCCAATCGGCGGGTATCTAAGTAGGTTTTCCACTCTTGATTGACCAAGGTAACATCCACTGTGTCCTCCCCTAGCGCTTGCTTCATTAAAGCGCTAAAGGCCACGGCAATTTTTTTATGGTTGTCACTGGTGTTATACAACAGCTCAAACTTCAGCGGATGACTGGCATTGTAGCCTGCCTCGTTTAATAGTTTTTTTGCCTCATCAATACGCTGCTGTTTGCTCCAGCTCTCCCACTGCGGAGTGAAGTTCTCCATGCCATTGGTAATCGGCGGCGTCAACTGATAAGCAGGCGCTTGACCTTGTCCCATAATCTTAGTGGCGATGGTGTCACGATCTAAAGCCAAGGCCAAAGCTCGGCGTACGCGCGCATCATTAAATGGGGGCTTGACGGTGTTGTATTTGTAGTAATAAGTACACAATCTAGGTGCTACTCTGAGCTCATCGCCCAGCTCTTTTTTGAGCATATCAAACTGCTCAGGCGGTACTTCAGCACTGACATCCACCTCGCCTGCTCGGTAACGTGCCACATCTGTTGTGGGCGATGACAGCGGTAAAATGGTGACTTGATCAATTTTGGTGTTCGCATTACCAAAGTAATGGGTATTGCGGGTCAGCACAATTTTGTCATTCACTGACCACTCGCTTAACGTATAAGGCCCATTCACCACGATGTGCTCAGGTGCCGTCCACTTCTCCCCAAACTCAGCAATGACCTTTTGAGGCACCGGCTTGGTAGAGGTGTGAATAAGCATGTCAGGAAAGTAAGGCACAGCTTCGGTTAAGGTAACTTGTAGCGTCTTGTCATCAAGCGCTTTAATGCCCAAGGTATCTACTGCAGCTTTGCCCTCCATGATGGCTTCAGCGCCCGCCACTTTGGCATCGACCAAGTAGCTGGCATAAGGTGCAGCGGTATTTGGGTCAATGAGGCGCTGCCAACTGTAAACGAAGTCGCCAGCGGTTACCGGATCACCATTACTCCACTTGGCATCACGCAGCTTAACGGTCCAGACCTTATTGTCACTACTCTCCCAGCTTTCAGCCATACCAGGCACAGTTTTGCCTTCTCGGTCTGTATCGACCAATCCAGTGAACATCTGACGGATGATGTTGCCTTCTGGCACCGCTGAGACTTTGTGCGGGTCTATCGACTCAGGTTCGGCAGTGTTATTAATGACGATGTGCTGCGTATCGGCCAAAGCTGTCTGCTCAATCTGCTCAGAGGTCTTGGCTGTGCTACCGCTCTCTTGTGGGTTTTTGTCACCACACGCACTCAGTGATAGGCCAGCTAGGACAGCCATTACCAGTGGCAAGCGTGTCGGTAATGTTGTACGACTTAAAATCTTCATAATTTAATCACTTTTATTAATACCAAATCCAACCCTCATCGCAGCCACTCTTTTTTAGTCATGCTTGGCGATAGAGACATCCTTAATCTGCCAGTTGCTCAAAGGATCTTGCAAAGGAAAATTGATCACATAAGGCTTAACCATGCTGAGCTTGACGATATGGAATACATTAAGCTGCGGCATATCAGCATCGAGCTGAGCTTCTGCTTGACGATACAGCTCTGCTCGCTGCTCGGCGGTCACGCCCTCTTTGAGCGTTTGATTCATAATGCTGTCAAACTTAACACTAGAATAACCGCCCCAGTTATTACTATTACCGCTCTTGGCAATATTCAAAAAGGTAGATGGCTCGTTGTAATCTCCACACCAGGTATAGCGTGCCAGCTGATAATTACCATTACGAAAGGTGTCCAAAAAGGTTTTCCACTCTTTGTTCATTAGGCTCACATCGACAAAGCCAATGGCCTCTTTTAGCAGCGAGCTTGTGGCCACAGCCAGCTTTTTATTGCCTTCATTGGTGTTGTACAACAACTCAAACTTCAGCGGATGCTGCTCATTGTAGCCGGCTTCATTGAGTAGCTTTTTGGCCTCTGTAACCCGTTTTTTCTGATCCCAGCTTTGCCACTCAGGTGTAAAAGGGGTCATTCCTTGAATCGATGGCGGCGTGTATTGATACGCTGGCGTTTGACCTTGTCCCATCACTTTTTGGGTGATGGTATCGCGATCTAAGGCGATGGCCAGCGCTCGGCGCACCCGCACATCGTCAAAAGGTGGCTTTTTGTTGTTGTACTGATAATAAAAACTGCACAAGCTTGGTGAGACTTGAATTTGATCACCCAGCTCTGCTTTTAATTCATCAAACTGCTCAGTTGGCATGCCGGCACCAATATCAATTTCACCCGCTTTATAACGAGCCACATTGGTGGTCTCCGACTCAATCGGCAGTAAAGTAATGGTATCTATGGTGGTGTGGGCATTGTCGTAATAGGCCGGATTACGCTGCAGCACTATCTTGTCATTGACCGACCACTCGCTAATTTTATAAGGGCCATTGACCACTATGTTCTTAGGATCGGTCCATTTCACCCCAAATTTTTCAACCGTGGCCGGATGTACCGGAGAGGTTGAGGTATGTATCAGCATATCGACAAAGTAAGGTACCGGCTCAGTTAATCTCACCTCTAAGGTTTTATTATCCAAAGCTTTAACACCTAACGTATCTGGGCTTTGCTTACCATTGATGATGGCTTCAGCGCCCACCACTTTGGCATCGACCAAGTAGCTGCCATATGGTGATGCGGTCTTAGGATCCACCACTCGGCGTAAGCTATAGACGAAGTCTTGTGCGGTCACAGGATCGCCATTTGACCATTTGGCATCACGCAGTTTAAACACCCAAACCTTGTTATCTTCACTCTGCCAGCTCTTAGCCATCGCAGCAATGGTCTTACCTTTAGCATCAGTAGTGACGAGCCCCACCAGCTGCTGACGGATAATATTGGCTTCAGGTAGGCCGGATATCTTATGCGGATCAAGCGACTCAGGCTCAGTGCCATTGTTAATAACAATCTGCTGTTTTTCGGCCAAGACATTAGGGTCTATCTTAGCTGAGGCCCCAGCATTACTGGCCGACTTGTCGCCACAGCCACTTAAAAAAACGGCCGTGGTTATCGCCGCAGTTAAGGTGATTGAAGGGAGTGCTTTTAAAGTCCTGCGCGAAGATGAGACCATACTTATATCCTTATTAGTTGTCACATTGGCCATCGCTAAAATCAATACCGGATAAGCCGCTTGAGTGTCGACTTATCCGTTTGTCTATTTAATGAGGATGCGGCCAGCCGAAGACGGCTGGCGCTCAGGGATGCTAAATGTCGCAATAAGCCTATCAGTGATTAATGCTTAGCGATTTTTAGATCTTTACCTTGCCAGTTGTTTAAAGGATCATTAACTGGGAAGCCGACCACATAAGGCTTGATAAGACGAGGGCTTACATAGTGGTAGACGTTGATATTTGGCATGTCTTTGTCAAGCTGCACTTCTGCTTGTTTGTACAAGTTGGCACGCTGCTCTGGGGTAACGCCCGCTTTTAAGGTTTGAGTCATCAAGCTATCAAAGGCGGCACTTGAGTACTTACCTTGGTTATTACTGTTGCCAGATTTGACGATATTTAAGAAGGTAGAAGGCTCGTTATAATCGCCACACCAGCCCGCACGGGCCACTTGATAGTTACCATTGCGGCGCGTATCTAGATAGGTTTTCCACTCTTTGTTAATTAAGCTTACGTCAACGAAACCAAGTGACTGCTTCCATAACGAGCTTGCCACGACAGCGATTTTCTTGTGGTTGTCACTGGTGTTATATAACAGCTCAAATTTTAGGGGCTTAGATTCGCTATATCCGGCCTCATTAAGTAGCTTCTTCGCCTCTTCTACACGGCGTGCTTGATCCCAGTTTTGCCATTCAGGTGTGTTGTTTTCCATGCCATTGGTCGATACTGGAGTTAACTGATAAGCGGGCGTCTGACCTTGTCCAACGACCTTATCGGTAATGGTGTTACGGTCTAATGCTAAGGCCAGAGCACGGCGGACGCGTGCATCATTAAATGGCGGCTTAACGGTATTAAACTCGTAGTAGTAAGTACATAGCATAGGCGATACGCTTACCTCATCACCCAACTGCTCTTTTAAAGACTTGAACTGCTCTGAGGGCAATTCTTCATTCGTCACATCAATCTCACCAGCCTGATAGCGTGCCACGTCGGTGGTGCTAGAGGGGATGGCCAACATGGTAATTTTTTCTAGGGTGGTGTTGGCATTGTCGTAGTAGCTCTCGTTACGGGTTAACACAATCTTGTCGTTGACCTGCCATTCGCTAATTTTGTATGGGCCGTTGACCACGATATTGGCCGGATCGGTCCATTTATCACCGAACTGCTCTACCGCTTTTTGGTTCACAGGTTTTACAGAGGTATGGATTAAAGTGTCTGGGAAATAAGGCACAGGCTCTGATAAAGTCACTTGTAAGGTTTTATCATCAAGGGCTTTAACCCCTAAGCTATCTACCGCAGCTTTACCTTCCATGATGGCCTCAGCGCCCGCCACTTTGGCATCGACTAAGTAACTGGCATAAGGGGATGCTGTATTGGGATCTAACAGACGGCGCCAGCTGTACACGAAGTCATTGGCAGTAACCGGGTCACCGTTTGACCATTTGGCATCGCGAATTTTAAAGGTCCAAACTTTATTGTCTGTGCTCTCCCAGCTTTCGGCCATGCCAGGAATGGTTTTGCCATCTCGGTCTGTGGTGGTTAGACCCACCAGCATTTGACGAATGACTGCCGCTTCTGGTACCCCAGAGACTTTTTGTGGGTCTAATGACTCAGGCTCAGCTGCGTTATTAATAACCAGCTCTTGCTTATCGGCTAAAACATTGGGGTCTACTTTGGCTGAACTGCCACTGCTGGCTGATTTATCACCACATCCGACCATCATCATTGCTAAGGCTAACGTGGTTGGAAGAAAAACTGTATTCACTAAAGAGGTTGATTTACGCACAATAAAATCCTTTTGGGCAATGGCAAATATAAGCTTTCATGCAAAGCTTGCATAAACGAATAAAACAACAATCTAACAAAAACACGATAGTTAATAAAACACACTATCTTACAAAAGCTCAAACCTAACTAACAAGCTAATTCTTTTTGGCAACTAAATTACAGACTTGTTATTCATTGTAGTTATATTAATAAAAAAAATATATGAGTCTGTCAATAAATATTCATGTATCTGTGATACACAAAGTCACTTATTAAAAATTAAAGTCAATAGTAGCAAGGCTTTACACGATAATACACCTTTGATTTTTTATTTATTTAAAACGATAAAAATCGACTCGATTTTGACAATATCCTAAAAATTAGCAAACTTTTGTTTGCTATTAACAGCATTACCCAGAGTTTATCCATCGCTATTGGCCTAAAAACTGTTACTCTTAACCGCTATAAATACTCAATGATTAATTGATTAAATGATTAATAAACCTTGCACTCAATTTGCCGCTTTCGCTGTATCTTAAGCTGCGTGCCGAGAAAATTATGACCCAGCCTGCCCCTAAATCGAACCTGCCCGCCTCTGATCCTAATAGCGCAGTCGCTCTAGCCTCACAGCCTAATGGTGTCCGCCCCAGCCCGCTTGCCTGGATAAAGTTTTTTGATAACAGCTTATTAATCATTGCCGCCACGGCCTTGGCGCTGGCCTTGATATTTTTTGTGGCTTATAACTGGACAGCGATGGGCAAGATGGGCAAATTTGCTCTGGTTCAGTCGGCCTTGATTGTCAGTGTGCTGGGCTACGTGGCCTTTGCCTATAAGCGGAGCACAGTATCGGCTCAGCATAAAACTTATCTCATCGAGCCGTTGCTGCTACTTATCGCAAGCGTAGTGGTGGGCAGCTTATTGGCATTATTTGGTCAGATTTATCAGACTGGGGCTGACAGTTGGCAGCTGTTTTTTTATTGGGCATTGCTGATTACGCCTTGGGCAGTTATCGCGCGGCTGCCGGCTTTATGGCTATTGTGGCTGCTACTGATTAATGTCAGTCTTAAGCTGTCCTTTGCCGATGTCAGCTTTTGGTTTGTTGACTCTTGGCTAGGCACTGGGATGGATTACCAGCTGTTTCGTGGGGTGTATCTGATGCTGATGACCGCGATAAACTCTGTGGCACTTTTGATGGCTTTGTCGGCAGCTGTTAATGGTTTTTTTGGCCAAAAGCTATTCAACACCTCGATGTTTAATAAGCTGTTTTTTTATAAAAAGGCCAATTCAAAAAATCCACCCCAAGCCGCCTCTTCTGCTTCTGCTGACGCCAACTTTCAGGCCACCGCTCTGCCTTGGTCTGTTTATTTGGTAGGATTATTGGCCACTTATTTTGCCACCCGGCTGGGATTATTTGCGGTATTACAACAAAGCTTTCATCTCGATATGATCAGTATCGCCTGTCTAAGTCTGTGGCTGGTATTTATTGGTTTTTTCTATGCTCAGTTTCGTCGTCGACGCACGGATTTATTTATGCTGACTTGCCTTTCAGGGTCGGTTATTATCGTTGTGTTAGGACTGGCAACTCGGGTACTGTCGCAGTTTATGAGCACCAGTGCTTTATTTATCTTGGCATTGTTACTGATTGCCATGAGCGCTTATGCAGTCAGTTGGCTGCGTAACTTGCACAGTCAACAGCCACCGAATCAACAGCCGCCCAGTGAACCGCTAGACACACCAGGCCGCGTACAGCGGACGCACGCCAAGCAGCTGCCCGCAAACGTACCCAATGATTTGGCCACCAAGCTCACCCCACCCGCCCCCACTGCATCGAAAACCCCCTCCTCTTCGCAAAATACACCTTGGTATTTGCAGCTGTTTTTGATCTTAAGTGGCCTATTGGCTGGTGGATTGATCAGCGGCTTTATTGTTTTATTACTAAACGTGGCCTTAAAAGACGATATCATTAAGCTAACCATTGGCCTATTATTACTGTTTGTCAGTTTTGTGCTGTCACGCCAAGAATTATTTATTCGTCGTGACCTGAATAAACCCTCGAAACAACAAGCCTTTAGCGATAGTCTGGCGTTTGCCTTGAGTCTGTCAGGTCAGGCGTTTTTGGCGGTTTTCTTGTTTGAAATCATCGATGATATTGCCTTAAGTATCGCCGCCTTTATGCTGATGCAGGCGCTGCTTCTTACGTTATTCACCGATGTTTTATCACGATTTTTTAGCAGTGTTATGGGGCTTTTAGCGCTCGTATGGCTACTGGCTTACGTGCAGCTTCCTGAAGCGTCACCGGCCATATTGGCATTGCTTGCTGTGCTTTTTGGCGTGCACCTACAGAGTGTCAAGCAGCCCTTGAAAGGAAGAAAAACCCTCTCGCCGTCACTACTAAATGCTATGGCTTATGCCACAAGCTTTGTTTTACTTCTTATCTCAGTGGTGTTTATTGCCGCTGAATATCAAGACGGCTTGATCGGTATTGGCTCAGACTTTCAGTACCGTTATGCGCTTGCACAGCTCTTACTGACCTTAAGTAGTCTTTACGCCGCGTATATCATTTTGCAGCGCTATCAACTTAAGCGTATCTCAAAAACAGGCGGCTTAATTGCACTGGCCATTGGGCTTCTTGCCGTGGTTTCAGTCTATGTTTCAGGAGTGCTTGCCAGCAGTTTGGTCATCATTATTGCCATGGCCAATCAAAACCGTACTCTACGAGGTCTGGGTATTAGCGCCTTGGTCGGCTATATCTTCTGGTACTACTATCAGCTAGACAGCAGCTTATTGTTAAAGGCCGGCTCTATGCTGGCCGTCGCCGCCGCACTGTTTATGATCCGGTGGGCCATGCGGCGCTTGGTGGGGATACCTAAGTCGACTGAGCACCTCACTCCAAGCCATCTGCCCTCTCAAGCGGACGCCCAATCGCTTATTTATGCCAATGTACCTACTTATGCCAATGTACCTACTACAACTCGTGCTTGGAGCACAAACCTTGCTGCCGCTATATTAGGGCTACTTCTGACGTTAAGCGTAGTCAATATCAGTATTGCCAAAAATGAGAAGCTACTGGCCACAGGAGAGAGCGTTTTACTAAAGCTTGCACCTGTAGATCCGCGCAGCTTAATGCAGGGCGATTATATGGCGCTTAATTACGCCCTATCTGAGCAGATAATTCGCGCCCTTGAGGCTCAGTTGGCAGCAAAAAACCCCGATCAAAAGGGTGGATCTGAGGTGTACAACCTATCGAAAAATGGCTGGGTAATTGTCAAAAAAGATGCTCAAGGCATTGGGCACTTTGTACGCTTGCAAGACACCGCTCCTACAGAGGCGAATACGCTAGGCCCACATGAGTTGGCTCTCTATTATCGGCTGCGTCATGGTGAGGTGAGGCTGGCCAGCAATGCGTTCTTCTTCCAAGAAGGTCACGCCAAAGCGTTTGAAAAGGCAGAGTATGGCTTATTTCGGGTTGGCCCATCGGGTAAGCTGTTATTGACTGATATGGCCGATGACACGCGACAAGTGATTACAGGCAGCTCTATTGACCCTACCGAGGCCAATTAGACCAGCTATTGTTTAAAGGCCGTTTATGTTAAACACCCTACCATTTAGACTGCCGATAACCGCTGTCTTATTTTTTAACCAAACACCGGTTGATGCACACACACTTGCTTTGCTACTGTGAACCAACCCAAGGATGTAATACTCTAAAAATGGATAATTGAAACAACAACTTAAATAATAAAGGACTTGACTATGCGCGCAGCCAGTTATACACAGTTTGGCAAACCCTCAGACGTACTTAGCATAACAGACCGACCCATTCCTGAGCCGGCACCCCATGAGGTTCGTATTAAGACCGTTTTGGCCACCATTCACAATCACGACTTAATCACCATCCGCGGTCAATATGGCGACAAGCCTAACTTGCCTGCCATTGCAGGTAGTGAAGCGCTGGGCGTTGTCGATGCGATTGGCTCTGAGGTAGAAGGCTTTGAAGTCGGTCAACGTGTGGCGGCAGCCAGCGTACACGCCACCTGGGCTGAGTACTTCACTGCACCGGCTAAAATGGTGTTCCCTATTGCTGATGCCATTGACGATGAAATCGCCGCTCAGCTGATTGCGATGCCGCTTAGTGCCCTAATGCTGCTTGAGTTTTTAGAGCTTAAAGCTGGGCAATGGGCACTGTTAAATGCAGCCAATGGGGCGGTGGGCAAATCATTTGCCATGCTCGCAGCAGCGCGCGGCGTCAACAGTATTAGTCTGGTGCGCCGAGCAGAAGCGGCAAACTCTCTTAAAGAGCTGGGAGTGGCACATGTGGTCGATGTGTCTGAATCTGACTGGCAAGATCAGGTTCGCAAAATTGTTGGCGCCGCCCAAATTGATGCCGCAGTAGACTCACTCGGCAGTGAGGCCAGCAATGATTTATTAACCTTACTTGGCAGCGGCGGCACTCTGGTGTCTTTTGGTGTGATGGCCGGCCAGCCTATGGTATTAAACCCCAGTAATTTGATATTTAAAGAAGTGGTCGTCAAAGGCTTCTGGGGCAGTAAAACCAGCCGTGAGATGAGTCTAGACAATAAGCTGCGCCTGATTGATGAGTTAAAGCAGCGCGTACTCGAAGGCACGCTGTCTTTACCTGTACACGCTATTTATACGCTAGATGACATCACTACTGCCGTGTCTGGTGAGGTACAAAAAGGTAAGAAAGGTAAGGTGCTACTACGAGTTTAGCGTATGAACCTATGGGATAGAATTCGAGCCGATTTTAGCCAGAATAAAGCGATATTCTGGTTAAAGTTTATCATCAGTATTGTGATGCTGTATTGCAGTGTGCAGCTGATCTTTATTTTGATAGCGGACTTTAGGCGTAGTGAGTTTACCTCGACTGTCACCTTATACCCCTTCTTTATCGTGCTTTTGACAGGGGTTATGTATTTGATTCGGTTGTATCAAATATCGTTTGATAAGCAAAGCCCACAGTTTAAGCCATTGTGAACCAATGTTACCGCTAACTTTGCGCTATCTGCACTGCTGCTTTTTACCTACTTTGTCTCCT
The DNA here is from genome assembly GCF_904846585.1 of Psychrobacter sp. H7-1. NCBI lineage: Bacteria > Pseudomonadati > Pseudomonadota > Gammaproteobacteria > Moraxellales > Moraxellaceae > Psychrobacter > Psychrobacter sp. H7-1. Next base: position 174 of record NZ_CAJHBH010000022.1, on the reverse strand, counting down.
CCCCTATTTAATTAATCGAATCGACATTAAAAAGCACCCTAATTGGGTAATGCCAGTCAGTTAAGGCTGACTGGTATTTTTTTGGGATATTTTTGTGGTTTCCCCTTAACCACCCTCGGGCAAGATCGCTTTCTACGTTCAGGAATAACAAACAATTTTCCCTCCTCTAAAACT
>NZ_CAJHBH010000021.1:0-50063 GCF_904846585.1 Psychrobacter sp. H7-1 | reverse complement strand
ATACTCATGCCTTGTTGTTCGACACTTTTAATCACTTGAGCTCGAAAGTCTGCTGAATAAGTCATAATCTTTTTACTTTTCATTTATTTTAAAACTACTGTACCACTTTTATAAAGGCTCTACTATATTGGTCAAAAAACACCGATCCAGACGGCAATATGGTGCCCAAATCTGCGACCAAATGGGTGTGGCTAGTCACCCTTGCCTTTATCGCCATTGGTCTGGCCATGTTCCCTATCGTGAATGACTTTTTAGCCCAAAAGGGCTACGCTGTGGTACAAGATGATGGCAGTCAGTTTTTAGGCCTCATTGATTTTTATTGGATTAACGTTTTTGCCTTTGTGCTGTCTATTACCGCTCAGGCCACTATGATCTTACGTTATTCCTTTAACTGGTGGATTTGGATTGCCGTAAACTTTGTGTGGCTCATTGTCAATTTAATGAGTGGTAACTATATCTTTGCTATCCAAACCATGGTGTATCAGATTAATGCCTTTATTGGTCTGTATGAATGGCAACGTAGTGCAAGTCAAAACAAAGTGGGCTAAAAGCTATCGTGTAAACAAAAAAATACCGCGATCTTCATCGCGGTATTTTTTATGAGGATACGTTATAGGGTCTATGTGATTTAATGACTTAAGACTGGCCTGGCGTGTACTTTTTTAACGCTTCAATACGGTCATCAAGGGTGGGATGAGAGCGAAAGAAATTAGCAATACTAAAGCCTTGTGTCTGACCTGATGAGATGGCAAAAGCTTGCATGTTTTCAGGCATCTGATCGGGACGTGCTTCGGCCGGACGCAGCGCATTTAACGCACTGATCATCTTGTCACGGCCAGCAAGCTTAGCGCCCATAGCATCTGCACGGAACTCACGCTGACGTGAGAACCACATCACAATCGCTGATGCTAAAAAGCCCAATAAAATATCCATCACAATACTGGTCACAAAATAGCCGATACCTGGGCCATCTTCGTTCTTGAAGACGACTCTATCTACAAAGCTGCCGACAATACGAGCAAAGAACATCACAAAGGCGTTAACCACCCCTTGAATGAGGGCTAAAGTGACCATATCACCATTGGCCACGTGACCAATTTCGTGTGCCAATACCGCCTCGACTTCATCTGGGGTCATGGTATGCAGTAAGCCTGAAGACACCGCTACCAGCGCTTTATTCTTATTCCAGCCCGTAGCAAACGCATTGGGCTGAGCGTTATCAAAGATACCCACCTCTGGCATATCAATATTTACCGCTTTGGCTTGTTTGGCCACTGTCTCAACCAGCCATTGCTCACTGGCATTGCGAGGCTGTTCAATCACCACGGTACCCGTAGAACGTTTTGCCATCCATTTGGATAAAAACAGTGAAATCATAGAACCGATCATGCCATATACCGCACACATTACGGCTAGGCTGGCAATGTTTAGACCCCCTGCTCCATGGACAGAACCCAGTCCAAAAACACTGGATAAAATCCCAAACACAATACTAAATACCACCAGCACTGCTAAGTTGGTCAATAAAAACAGGCCAATACGCATCATACGTTAACTTCCTTTAAATATAATTGAGAGGCAAATAAGCGATGAAATCTTAGCCAAAATCCAAGCGCCCTTTGCAGCAGTCATGACCCTCTTAAATGGGGTCTAAGCGCCAAAAAGTCAACACATCGCCTGGGTAATAAAATCCTGTTTTAACCAAACAACAAGACAGCAGTTTACTTTAAGGTGGCTTATTGTAATAATGAATGACTATAAGCCGTCAATAGTGCACGCTATCACTCTCTACCTCATTACTAATAAGGATATTAGAATGACATCACGTAAACGCTCTGAAAAGCGTAGCTTAGATCAATGGCTGGCAGATTATGCCGTTAGCCACCAAAACCCTATTAATAAAAAAATACACTGGCTGTGTGTGCCGACAATTTTTGTCAGCATATTAGGCATGGGCATGTCGCTGGCCGCTTGGTTTACCATTGTGGCGGCCATGCTGGTTGCGGTGTTCTATTTGCGCTTATCAACCCCTTTATTTATCGCCATGGGCATATTTATGCTGATCAGTATGGCCGCTATCGCTTTACTTCCTCTTGGCTTTAAAGCTTGGGCCGCCGTATTTGTAGTGGCATGGATTGGACAATTTATCGGTCACAAGCTTGAAGGTAAAAAACCTTCTTTTTTTGAAGATTTACAATTTTTATTAATCGGTCCAGCTTGGGTAGCCAATACCTTAATGGGACGCAAGGTGGCCCCTAGTCGTTAACCAAATGTCAGCTTATAACCAAACTACAACCAAAACTGTTGGTTTTGTGGTTTTAGCTATCCCAAATTTACTAAATATTTGTTAAACTAGTGAGCGCTATATATAAGTACCCCTTATAGATTTAGGATGCCTAACCAAGGGCTGTCTGTTCAATAGGATATGTCTCACTTAGTGTAGCTTTTCATGCGACTGCTTATCGATCTAACTGATGATGGATTTGATGACTTTATAATCGCACCTTATAAAACTTATAACAGGAGAATGTACTGTGAATCTAATTCAAAAAACGCTTACTATTGCCACTGTAGTTGGCCTAGGTTCTTTAAGCGTTGCTGCCAATGCTGCGCTTTATGAAATTGATCCTGCCCATGCCAATGCTCGCTTTTCTGTAGACCATTTTGGTACCACCACGAACGCTGGCGGCTTCTACGGTCTAACAGGTGTGGTAGATTATTCTCCTGAGAAAAAACAAGGCTTTGTGGGTATTACCATTCCTATGAACAACTTAAGCACCAACTTTAAGCCTTTTGATAAGCACTTAAAATCTGCTGACTTCTTCAACGTAGAAAAGTACCCTACTGCTTACTTCAAATCTACCAAATGGGAATTTGATGGCGATAAAGTAAAATCAGTCAAAGGCGAGCTAACCATGCTTGACCAAACACACCCAGTTACTTTAACAGCCACTAAGTTTAACTGCTACGATAACCCAATCTTAGAAACAAAAACTTGTGGTGGTGACTTTGAAACCACTATCGACAGAACTCAGTGGGGTATTAACACTTACACTGACGGCGGTATGATGAAAGACGTTAAACTAAAAATCCAGATCGAAGCGGGTCTAAAAGACGACAACAAAAAGTCTTAATAACCACAGGCTTTCATCACGTTTTGGTCAAGGCTGCTTTAGGGTAGACCCAACCTAGTTCATCCAAAGCACAGGCCCAAAAAAGGCGCTACTCAACAGTGGCGCCTTTTTGTGTTTCAATAAGTCAAGATTATCGTTTTTCTACAGATGACCGGAGTATCAAAATAGATGAGCCTACCCCATATTTGGCCTATTTCGGCAAGAGATACCCATGAGCCTAACCGCGCCTCAACCCCGCTTGAGCTTTTATTTGACTTGGTGTACGTGATTGCCATTTCTGCGGCAGCTCAGGGACTGTATAAAGATTTATTGGCACATGAGTATGCAGGGTTTATTACCTTTACCGTGGCATTTTTTATTCTATGGAATGCCTGGTCTAGCTTTACTTGGTTTGGTTCCGGCTACGACCCTGATGACTTGCCGTATCGGATATCGGTCATGATGCAGATGTTTGGCTCGTTACTGATTGCCGCCAATATCCACCAATTCTTCGAGCAAGGGCTGATCTGGATTGGGGTTGCAGGCTACGCCATCATGCGCTTGGCCAGCTGTAGTCAATGGTGGCGAGTATATCGCCATGTGCCAGGCCACAAGAAGGTAGCTGGCCGCAGTATCTTTGGTCTCATAACTCTACAACTGATGTGGATAAGCTGGTTGTTTTTGCCCGCTGCTATAAAAAAACCTGCCTTATTTTTATTCATTACAGCAGAGCTGTTGATGCCCATCTGGGCCCGCTCAGAGCAATTTGATAATTGGCATCCCCGTCACATTGCAGAGCGTTATGGGTTACTTACCATTATTGTGCTTGGGGAAGGTATATTGGGCGTCAGTCAGACTATTTTGCATTTTTTAATCAGTCCGGCCTACTCAGCCTTTGCCATTATAATTTCAGGCTCAGCTTTAGTGGCGCTATTATTTGCTGTATGGTGGCTATATTTTAGCATCCCCTTCGATGACATCTTGGATGAAGAGCGTCGCCGCCATGACTTTGTATTTTTTGGTTATGGTCATTTCTTTATTTTTGCGGCGTTGACCGGTCTGGGCAGCACCCTAAAGCTGGTCACCGAAATCATTGATGAAACTAGTGAAATAACCGCTCAAGGCATCTCTCAGTCCTATACCATGGCGATGATTATGCTGCAGTTAGCAAGCTTTTTATTGGCCTTAATTACATTACGAGCCCTCATGTGCCGTAATTCGAGTCACAATATGGTTGCGGTACTGGCAAGCTTGGTTATCCTAGCCTTAAGCTACACGATGGTACATCAAGGTATTTCAATCACTTATGGCATTTGGTTTAGCGTACTGGCACCCCTGAGTCTGATTGCCTTATTTAATTGGGACAACAAGACTTGGGCCATGAAATCAGGATAATTAACAAGGTGACATTACGTCATCAGCAGATTAGTGTCCTAAAGCCACATCTACTACATCTACTACATCTACTAAATGAAACTTTGCCATTGGCAATAAACAATTAATCGGCTAAAGCTTGTATCAATTTAAAGCGCGGTACAGTCTGCCCTTCGAGCTGCACAGTCTCAGTAAACATAGCTAGGGGTCTTACCCACACGCCATATTCGCCATAAAGACAGCGATAGACCACAACTGCCTCTTCGGTTTCTGAATGGCGCGCGGTGTGTAATACTTGGTACAGATTGCCTTTGTAATGCTGATAGATACCTTGGGGCACGTGATTGTTATGATGTTCACTCATAGCGTTTTTGTTTCTCTTCAAGTTGTGTTTTGGCTTGTGGCCACTCATCAGCAGTCATGCTATAAAACACCGAATCTGTAATCGTGCCATCTTGGCGTATTCTATCGCCTCGAATGATACCGTCTTTTTTGGCACCCAGTCGTTCAATGGCATTTTGAGATTGCGTATTGATGATGTCGGTACACCACCCCACCGTCTGATAGCCTAGCGCTTCAAAAGCATAGGTTAACATCAACAACTTACACTCTGTATTTACATGGGTGCGCCAGTACGACTTGGCATACCAAGTATAGCCAATGCTTAACCGCTTAACGTCTGGTCTGATTCGATACAAACTGGTTGAGCCAATTGCTTGATTGGTAGCCATATCTATGACCGCAAACGCAATTCTGTCTTCGGTATCATTTGCTGTAGCGATATAAGTAGGTATCGACTGAGGGTCGGGCACAAAAGTATAGACTGTTTGCCACAGTTTTCCGTCTTGGCAGGCGTGTGCCAAATCAGTGGCATGCTTTTGAGTTAAAGGTTCAAGCCGTACTTTAGCAGTGGTTAATATGGGCGCATTTGGCATCATTATGTTTACCATTAATGGTTATTGCTCAATAATGATTTAGAGTTTAAAGAGCCTTGAGCATCTTGCAAAGTGCTTGATACCCAGACTCATTTACGAGGTTTAAGACGGCCCACTTATTAAGCAATGGTCACTTTAGCAAAAGCCTTTTTACCGGCCTGAATAACTACCGATTGACCAGAAGTTAGGCTAAAGCCTGCGTTTACTTCCTCACCATCTACCTTCACTGCATTGCGCTTTAACATATCTTTGGCAGCAGCGCTGTTTTTGGCCAAGTCTGCTTGGTTTAAGATTTGAGTGATAAATAACGCCTCTTGACCAGCCTCTAGCTCTAAAGTTACCTCTGGTAAATCAACAGGCAGCTCACCATCGGCTAAGACGTTACCGGCTGACTTGTGCGCATTGGCAGCGGCTTCGGCACCGTGGAAACGCTCGATGAGCTCTTCAGCTAGGATGCGTTTAATCTCTTGCGGATTACGGCCGGCTGCCATCTCAGCCATTAAGGCGTCCACTTCACTCATGGGCTTAAAGCTTAAAAACTCAAAGTAGCGATGGATAAGTGAGTCTGGCATAGATAAGATTTTTTGGTACATGGTACCCGGTGCGTCTTCGATACCGACGTAATTGCCAAGTGATTTTGACATTTTATTAACGCCATCTAACCCCTCTAAGATAGGCACAGTAATGCACACTTGCGCTTCATGGCCATAACGGCCTTGTAAGGTGCGCCCCATTAATAGGTTAAAGGTCTGATCAGTCCCCCCCATCTCAACGTCCGCTTCAAGCGCAATTGAGTCATATCCTTGTACTAATGGATATAAGAATTCATGGATAGCAATCGGGGTTTGTGAGGCATAGCGCTTAGCAAAGTCATCACGTTCAAGCATACGCGATACGGTTAACTGGCTTGCCAACTGAATCATATCGCCGGCGCTCATGTCATTGAACCACTGTGAGTTAAATACTACGTTGGTTTTCTCTTTATCTAAGATTTTAAAAACCTGTTCAGCATAAGTCTTAGCATTGGCCATCACCTGCTCATCGGTAAGCGGTGGACGGGTAGTATTCTTACCAGAAGGGTCACCAATTTTGGCGGTATAGTCCCCAATCAAAAAATAGATCTCATGGCCTAAATCTTGAAAATGCTTTAATTTATTGATTAGTACTGTATGCCCTAAGTGTAAATCTGGGGCGGTGGGGTCAAAGCCGGCTTTAATTTTTAAGGGACGGCCCAGCTTTAGTTTGGCCACCAAATCTTCTTCTGAAAAAATCTCATGAGTGCCGCGCTTAATGATAGCCAGCTGCTCGTCTAGACTTAAAGCATTGGATGGACTTGATGATTGTTCTGATGTCGCTTGGCTCATAATTGCCTCAATAGTTGGGTAATGAATAGGAAATGACAGTCTAATCAAGACTATGTTAATGAGTATAAAAAATGAATGCTAGGATTTTAATGAAGAATTTAGCAAAAAGCTATGTTAGTCGCCGTTTTGGGCTTAGATTTGGCAAAAGCTTGTCTGTTTTGATTTCTATTTTTGGCGCTATTAAAAAAAATTTTATTAAGGTCAAAAACCTCGGATGTAAAAAAAAACAATTTTTTTTCGATAATTTGTCTAGATGATTTTATATTTTGTCTTTTATAAGCTATGATAATTTATAGCTCAAGTTAAACGAATCTACTTAATCCATACGCTTATTATATTAACCTTTAATGATTGTTTAGGTGGTTTTAGGCCGTCTTTGCCCAACGGGTTTGGCGTTGTAGTTTTTGTGCTATTTGCAGGATTTTTACTAGACAGCTGTTAATTGACTAACCTGTATGTCGTTGCTTCTAACTGTGTTTTGCGTTTAAGGAATCATAATGAATATAGATTTTGATCATTTAGAAAAAATAATTGCGCTCGCTGAACGCTCAAATATTCAATCATTAGAAGTGGTGGATGGATCTCAGCGCATACATGTTGTTTGTCAGGCGGCAAGCTTAGCCAATACCGCTGAGTTAGCGCATAGCCCTACCACTCATCATGTCACAAATACCCAAGCACAGACTCAAAATATCCCCGCAGCCTCATCAACTGCTACGCCCTCTTGTGATCAAGACACTGCAAAATCTAATGACTTGGCCACCAAGACAACCGTTATCGCGCCGATGATGGGCACGTTTTACCTACGCCCTGAGCCTAATGCTGAGGTGTTTGTTCACGTTGGTGATAGCATCAAAGCTGGTGATACCCTATGTGTGATTGAAGCGATGAAAATTATGCATGAAGTCAAAGCGGAGACTGACTGTGTCATCGAGAAGATATTAATCAAAGAAGGTGATGTGGTCGAATTTGATCAGCCTTTATTTGAAACTCGCACGCTGTAAAGCAAATTCGTACCCTCTGCTTCATTTATCATTTTATGACACGCATTATTACCCTGTCTAACCTTTAACCTGCCTCTGCAAGGAAGCTGATATGTTCAAAAAAATTCTGATAGCCAATAGGGGTGAGATTGCCCTACGTATTGTCCGTGCCTGTCAACAAATGGGCATTAAATCAGTGGTGGTATATTCTCAATCAGATAAAGATACGCTTGCTGTAAGATTAGCGGATGAAAGTGTCTGTATCGGCCCTGCACCTGCTCCTAAAAGTTATTTAAACCAAGAAGCCATCATTTCAGCAGCACTCATGAGCGGTGCTGAAGCCATTCACCCCGGCTATGGATTTTTAGCCGAAAACGCCGCTTTTGCTGAAGCGGTAACTGACGCAGGATTGGTTTTTATTGGTCCTACTGCACAAAACATTCGTCAAATGGGCGACAAAGTAGAAGCCAAAAAACAAATGCTACTAGCGGGTGTTCCTTGTGTCCCTGGCTCTGAGGGCGCCTTGCCAGAAACTGAAAATGAGGTATTGGCACTCGCCGAGAAGGTGGGCTATCCGGTGATTATTAAAGCGGCCAGTGGTGGCGGTGGCCGTGGTATGCGTGTGGTCGACAAACAAAGTGAGCTGCTTAAAGCCATTGCAATGACCAAGAGTGAAGCGGAAGCCAACTTTGGTGATTCTGTGGTATATCTTGAACGTTATTTACAAAAACCACGTCATATCGAGGTGCAAGTCTTGGCCGATACCCAAGGCCACGCGATTCACTTAGGTGAGCGTGATTGCTCAATGCAGCGCCGCCATCAAAAAGTGATTGAAGAAGCCCCTGCTCCAGGTATCAGTGAATCACAGCGTCAACAAATTGGTGAGGCCTGCGTTAATGCCTGCAAGAGAATGGGCTATGTTGGTGCGGGTACGTTTGAATTTTTATATGAAAATGGCGAGTTTTTTTTCATCGAGATGAATACCCGCATTCAAGTGGAGCATACCATCACCGAGTTGGTGAGTGGTATTGATATTGTCCAAGCTCAAATTACCGTAGCTGCAGGTCTACCTTTATCGTATCAACAGACTGACGTTAAGCTTTCTGGCCATGCGTTTGAATGCCGAATTAATGCCGAAAATCCTTACACCTTTTTACCGACACCCGGCAAAATCAGCTATTGCCACTTCCCTGCAGGTATGGGCGTACGTGTCGACAGTCATGTTGAGTCAGGCTCAGTGATTCCCCCCTCTTATGACAGTCTGGTGGCCAAAATATGTGTTTATGCAGCAGACAGAGCCACGGCAGTGAATTATATGCAAGCAGCACTCAAGGAAGCTAGCATAGAAGGCATTGATACCAATTTAGCTTTACATAAGCGCTTATTTGAGGATAAAGGCTTTCAAGAAGGTGAGGTTAGTATCCATTATTTAGAACAGTGGATTGAGCAAAATATTTAATTGACTCTATATTATCAACCCTTAAAGGACTTAAGGCATGCCAAACTTGATCAGTAATGCTGAACTCAACAGCCCTGACCAGCCCACTTGGCAATTGTGTAGTGAGACCAATTTAACGCTACATTTTGCTAAGCCTATCACCCTACAAAAGCAGCAGCTTTGCTGGGCTTTGGCTGATCGTATTCGCAAGCTGCTGACGGTGACCGAAGTCGTCATTGGTATGAATACTTTGAGCGTTTTTACCCAGCCATTAACTTTTATTGAGCTAAATGAGCTAAAACAACACCTAACACAGCTGATAAAACAAACAGAGGGTCAAAGCATTCAAGGCAAGCATATTCAGATACCCGTGCAATATGGCGGCGAATATGGCCCTGACCTAAAGCCGATGGCTCAGGCGTTAGGCTTGTCTGTAGAAGAGGTGGTAAAGCTACACAGCGAGGCAATTTATACCGTTTACTTTATTGGATTTCAGCCAGGATTTCCTTACTTGGGCGGCTTATCAGAAAAGCTTTATTTCCCAAGGCGAGAGACACCGCGTACTCAGGTTCCAGCAGGCTCGGTCGGTATTGGCGGTGAACAAACGGGGGTATACCCCTTCTCCTCCCCAGGCGGTTGGCAATTGCTGGGGCGTACTCAGATGCCGCTGTTTGATTTGACACAAAACCCGCCGACCGCACTGAGTGCAGGAGATACTCTGCAGTTCACGGTGCTTGATATTCATTACTCGTAAACAAGGGATAGGCCACTGATTATGAAGATTTTAGCCTCAAATGCCTTAGCCAGTTTTCAAGATTTGGGGCGCTTTGGCTTTCGTAGCCTAGGCGTGGGCACAAATGGAGCCATGGATCCTTGGGCATTAAAAGCTGCCAATGCTTTATTACAAAACCCATTAGATACGGCTGCCATTGAAATTACTTTAGGCAGCTTTAGCGTGCAATTCGAGCAAAATACTTGCTTTTGCTTGACTGGGGGATTGTATGAGGCCTATCTCGATGAGCAGCGGGTGTACGCTTATTGGCGCATTACGGCTCAGGCTGGACAAACCTTAAAGCTTGTGCGCCCCCTGCAAGGCATGTATACCTATTTTGCAGTGCAAGGCGGCTTTGATATTGAGGCTGTTCTGGGCTCAAAAAGCACCAATACTAAGGCCGAATTTGGTGGCTTAAACGGGCGGTTTTTGCAGCCACAAGATAGCGTTAAAGTCGCCAAACTAGACTCAACACATAGGCATACCAGCGAGATTGGCGTGGCCGCTCCTCGCATGCCAGCTTCCCATCTTGATAGCAGCGCGCCCCAAATCCGCGTTATTGCCAACAGTGAATACGACCACTTTACTGAGTCTGCCAAACACAACTTTGAGAATCAGCTGTGGCAAGTCGATACCAGCAGCAACCGTATGGGCTATCGCTGTATTGGTGAAAATATACTTGAGTTTGCTCAAAAGTCAGAGATGAGCTCGCATGGCGTGGCCGCAGGCATGATTCAGGTGCCCCCTCAAGGCCAGCCCATTGTGCTAATGGCCGATGCCCAAACGACAGGTGGCTACCCTAAGATTGCCACCATTATTGAGGCGGATATTGGACTGATGGCACAGACCCGTTTTGGCCAAAAATGCCAATTTAAAATGGTCTCTATACAAGAGGCAATACAAGCCCGTCAAGACAGACACCGTTATATTGAACGTATTAGGAAATATGCTTATGACCACTAATTTACCTGTTAATAAACTGCAAACTATTGATTTGAATGCAGATGTGGCTGAAGGCTGTGGCCAAGATATTGCTTTAATGAATATTATTAGCTCTGCTAATGTCAGCTGTGGTTTACATGCCGGCTCGTATCAGCACATGCTTGAAACCTTAAAACTGGCCAAACAGCATAATGTACGAGTCGGGGCACATCCTGGCTTTGATGACAGAGATAACTTTGGGCGCACCGCACAGCAGCTACCAGAAGAAGAGTGCCGTGCCCTGATTCATTATCAGCTGGGTGCAGCAAAAGCCATGTGCGATTTGGTTGGCGTTAAGCTAAGTTATGTCAAGCCGCATGGCGCTTTATATAATCAGGCGGCTAAGGATGAGAAGTTGGCTAAAATTATTGTCAATGCGGTCAAAAACTTTGATCCAAGCCTAGCAATTATGGGGCTATCGGGTAGTTACCTAATCAGCGTCGCTAAGGCTCATGGCTTAACCTCAATCTCCGAAGTCTTTGCTGATCGTAACTACGAAAGCGATGGCTCTTTGGTTGCCCGAAGCAAAGACAATGCACTGATTACCGATGCGACCCAAGCAGCACAGCACGCTCTACAAATGATTACCCAAGGCATCGTGACCAGTGTAGATGGAGTTCAAGTACCTGTGGAAGCCCAAAGTATTTGCCTCCATGGTGACAGTGAGCATGCTGTGCAGTTCGCAGCTGAGATTAAGCAAAAGCTTGAGCAACAAGGTATTCTCATTTGTATCTGATGATTTTAATTTGAGTGTGTAACCCCCCCTTTGACCTTAAAATATTTTAAGACTACTCCTGATAGCTCACCGACAACAAGGATGTTTATGACAGCATTAAAAAAGAAAAACACCGCAATATTAGGAGCCGCTTTCTTAATGGCGACCTCCGCTGTAGGGCCGGGATTCTTGACCCAGACCGCTACCTTTACCGAAAGCTTAATGGCAAGTTTTGGCTTTGTGATCTTAATATCCATCATTATGGATATTGGGGTTCAGCTTAACGTTTGGCGTGTTATCGCTGTCTCCAAGATGCGCGCACAACAAGTGGCTAACTTAGTATTCCCAGGGGTTGGCTATTTACTTACTTTCTTGGTCGTGCTTGGCGGGCTGGCTTTTAACATCGGTAACATCGGTGGTGCAGGTTTGGGTATGCAGTCTGTATTCAACATCTCCCCCATCACCGGCGCCCTTATTAGTGGCGTAATTGCGGTAGCCATTTTCCTAAGCCGTGAAGCGGGACCTATGATGGACCGATTTACTCAGCTGATGGGCTTTATTCTACTGATTTTGATTATTTATGTGATGTTCAAATCAAATCCTCCCTTTGCTGAAGCGGTGACTCGGACTGTTATGCCTAGCAAAATTGATGCGATGGCCATCGTAACTTTGGTGGGTGGTACGGTCGGTGGTTATATCACTTTCTCCGGTGCTCACCGTCTGTTGGAGGCGGGTGTCAGTGGTGAAGAGAACCTGCCGTCTGTCACTCGCAGTTCAGTATCAGGTATTTTAATAGCGTCGATTGTACGTGTCTTTTTATTCCTAGCAGTATTGGGTGTGGTGTCTAAGGGTGTATCGCTCGATCCATCGAACCCGGCTATGTCACCTTTTGAGCATATTTTAGGCAATGCCGGTAAGATTATCTTTGGTATTGTGATTTGGGCCGCCTCCATTACTTCTGTCATTGGTGCAGCTTACACATCCGTCTCGTTTATGAGTAATTTTCATCCCTTTATCGAGCGCAACAGCCGCTACTTTATTATTGGCTTTATCCTCATCTCTACCTTTGTGTTCGCCACCGTGGGTAAACCTGCTCAGTTATTGGTCTTGGCAGGTACACTAAATGGTCTGATATTACCTATTGCTATGATTATTATCCTGATTGCCGCTTATCGCTCCAATATTGTGGGCAGCTATAAGCATCCAATTTGGATTGCCGCTTTTGGTTGGATCATTGCGCTTATCATGAGTGTATTAAGCGTCATTACTATTGCAAACTACATCACCGGTTAAACAAGATCGCTAAGTTTTGCCTAACGATATAAACCTAAAACAATGGTTTCGCACCTATTATGAAGAGAAAAAGGGAGCAACATGGACATTACGACCATTGAAGCTGTGGTAAAAAAAGTTGCCAACAGCTCAGTACAGCAAGTTACCATCAGTGAGGGCACTCAGTCCATTACTGTGGTGAATCGTAGCCCATCGCAGCTAAGCAGTACTGCAAGCTATGCCACAGCTAAAAATAGTGCTACAGCTGAAAATAGTGCCACAGCTGAAAATAGTGCCACAGCTGAAAATAGTGCTACAGCTGAAAATAGTGCCACAGCTAAAAATAGTACCGCCGCCGCAGATCAACAGGAGAGTGACTCTAACAAACCTGCTGCCAAACACATCACCTCAACCTATGTGGGTTATGTTCAATTGGGAAAAGATGCGGCTGCGGCACCATTAGTACAGCCAGGGGATAGCGTCCAAGTCGGTCAAACTGTGGCTTATATCGATGTTTTATCTAAACTGATGCCTGTGCTGAGTGAAGATAATGGCATTGTTGAGGCAGTTTTGGTCAATAATGCAGATAAGGTAGATTATGGTAAGCCCCTTATTAAACTTCAATAAAAAGCTTAACTAAGCGCCTTTTGCTATAATAGGGTAGTCCTGCCTTTTGGCAGCCTACCCTTTTTTATTGCAACTACTGTAGCAGGCCTATGACACATACTGACGCACCCTCTTTAGACCATTCTTTACCCCCCTCAGACAGCTCTTTAGAACATTTAGATCATCATGAAAGCCATCTAGAAGACTTAAAGTCTGCTTTATCAGACACCCTATTTGAGAGCTTCGATAGCGGCTACTACATTGGCATGATGTCAGGCACCAGCCTAGATGGTATGGACGCCGTGATTTGTCAGTTTGATAGCGCAGAGGCTACAGATGCTGCAGCAGACAAAATTGTGGTCACCCATTCACAGCCCTTCCCTGAACACCTGCGTGAGACCTTATTGGCACTGTGCCAACCCAATGGTACCGCCCAGCTTGCCTATCCAGTAAAAAACATTATTTTGGATCAGCAGCCACACAGCGAGCTTGAGTGGTTTGGCTGGGCGAGCCGAGAGTATGCCGAATTTGCCAGTACCGTGGTCAATGAGCTGCTACAAAAGTCAGGCATTAGTCCTGAGGCCATCTTAGCCATCGGCTGTCATGGTCAGACTGTGCGTCACCGTCCCAACTTAGGGTTTAGCTTACAGTTGGTCGATCCCAATATCATCGCTGAGCGCACCGGTATTAGTGTGGTCACCGATTTTCGCCGCCGCGATATGGCGGTGGGTGGACAAGGCGCGCCGCTGGCACCCGCTTTTCATTTAGACCAGTTTGGTGCGCCGTTAGAGCCGTCACAACACAATAGTGGCCACCGTATCGTCGTCAATCTAGGCGGCATTGCTAACATTACGGTGCTGCCAGCCGGCTCAGCTGAGCAGCAAGCAGCTTCGGTGATCGGTTATGACACCGGCCCGGCCAACATCCTGCTTGATGCTTGGTACCAATACCATGCGCCAAGTCTTGATGAGAGCCTCAAAGACAATGAGCTGTACGATACAGATGCCAAGTGGGCGCAGTCAGGACAAGTGAATGATGAGCTGTTAAATCAGTTGCTGAGTCACCCCTATTTTACCCAGCCCACGCCCAAAAGCACTGGACGTGAAGATTTCAATCTCTCCTGGTTACAGCAGCAGCTTGAACAGTTACCCGAGCAGACTCACGCCCAACTGCATCCGCAAGACGTGCAGGCTACATTAACTGAGCTGAGTGCCCGTAGCTTAAGCGATGCCATTGCCGCAGAAGCGACTCGACTTGATATGACAGGTGGTGAGCTGATTGTGTGTGGTGGCGGTGCTTATAATGCTTATTTGCTTAAGCGTCTTGCTGCGTTATTGCCAAACTGGCAAATACTGACCAGCGCAGACTTTGGGATTGCGCCTACTTGGGTAGAAGCCATGGCGTTTGCTTGGCTTGCACGTCAGACCATCATGGGTGCCACCGGTAACCTGCCTGCAGTTACCGGTGCCAGTAAGACAGTGGTCTTGGGTCAGGTGTGTTTTGCCTAACCCAATCAGATTTTAAATTAGCTCAAAGACTGAACCCATTGCACAATTTGATTGCTCGGCAGGGCGCCTGACTGCCGGGCAATTTCTTTTCCGCCTTTAAAAGCCACCATAGTCGGTAAGCTGCGGATACCATAAGGTGCTGCGGTCTGCTCAAACTGATCGGTTTGCAGCTTAGCAAAGACAATATGCGGCAATTGAGCTGCGGCCTGCTCGAACTGTGGCGCCATCATATGACAAGGCTGACACCAACTGGCCCAGAAATCGACGATGGTTAGCACCTCGTTTTTTTGGATGATCTTGGGGGCACTTTGAGCGTTCAATATCACAGGCTTGCCTATTAGCAAGGCATTTTGGCATTTGCCGCATACTGGATTTTGATTGATACGGTTAGCAGGAATGCGATTGGTGGCTGAGCAGTGAGGACAAACCAAGTGTCGTGATTGTGCTGTGGTCATGATAAATTACCTCTTATGGTTTAACGCCTGTAATAACAGCAGTTTATGTTTGATTTATTGCCTTGGATATTGGTTTTATTTAGCACTATATATTTTATTTAGGATTCTATAATGGGGGTTATTTATCAAACTTGCCAGCTTAGCGCAAAAAACTGATACAAAGTCACCACCTACTCTGGGGTGAGTTATCACTTTGAAAATAACCGTTACTCATTATCTCAAGCTATCTTGCGCCATCTGTTATATTATACAATTAAGTATATTAACTTATCTCGCCATCTGTAAGAGGCCACAGTGACTGACAAGCCGACCTCACTCATCCCGCACACAAAGCAAGACTGGCTTAAAAAGCTGATTCCCGCTTGGGTTTCAGACTATAGCCCCTCTCGCCTACCCGCTGACATTATCGCCGGTATTGTGGTTGGTATCTTGGTCATTCCACAAAGCCTCGGCTACGCTGTATTAGCGGGATTGCCCCCTGTGTACGGGCTATATGCCTCAATCGTGCCAGTTTTGGTCTACGCCTGGGTCGGCTCAAGCAGTGTACAAGCACTCGGCGCCGTTGCCATTACTGCGATCATGACCGCCAGTAGCCTGCATGGTCTGGCAGTTGAGGGCAGTTTGCAATACATCATGCTTGCCAGCTTATTGGCACTGATGATGGGCGGTATATTATGGCTCGCCGGCAAGCTGAAGCTTGGCTGGATCATGCAGTTTATTAGCCGCGGGGTATCGGCAGGCTTCGTCAGTGGGGCGGCGGTGCTTATTTTTATTAGCCAGATAAAATACTTAACCAATATTGCAGTCAGCGGCAATACCTTGCCAGGCTATGCCATCTCCATGTTTAGCCAGTTAAACAGCTTACATCTGCCCACCTTGCTAATTGGTGCTACCGCTTTTGTTCTGTTTTTATTAAATCGCTATGCCAGTGCTTATGTCTGGGAATCTTGGCTACCGCAGGCTCAGGCAAAATGGGCTGGACGATTGTTTCCGCTGCTACTGGTGGTGGTAGCCATTGTCTTAAGTTACTTGGGTCAGTGGGCAAGCCGAGGTATTCGCACTATTGGTGAAATCCCAAGCGGCTTACCCAGTTTCTCTGTGCCTGAATTTGAGTCATTTTCACAAGTTGCCACCTTATTACCCACCGCAGGCTTGATGGCGCTTATTGTGTTTATCTCCAGCAGCTCAGTCGCCAGTACCTATGCCCGATTGCGCGGCGAGAAGTTCGATGCCAATACTGAGCTTAGAGGACTGGGTCTGGCCAATATTGCCGGCGGTTTTAGCCAAAGCTTTCCGGTAGCAGGCGGGTTTTCCCGCACAGCCATCAATGTCGACTCTGGTGCTAAGACCCCTTTGGCCAGTGTGGTCAGTGTGGTGGTCATGGTCATCGCGCTATTGTCTTTGAGCCAAATGATAGCGCCGCTGCCCTATGCGCTGCTCGGTGCAATGATTATGGCCTCGATTATTAGCCTCATTGACTTTGCCACCTTTAAAAGCGCTTGGAAAACTGATCGTCTGGATGCATTAAGCTTTTCAGCCACCTTTTTTGGGGTGCTGCTATTTGGGCTTAATGTGGGCTTGGTCATCGGTATTATTGTCTCTTTTGCTGGCTTAATCTGGCAGTCAAGCCAGCCTCATATCGCCGTAGTAGGCCGCCTACTAGGCACCGAGCATTTTCGTAACGTAAATCGCCATGATGTGATTACCTACGAGAATTTACTGATTATGCGGGTTGATGAAAGCTTGTTTTTTGGTAATAGTGAGTCAGTGCATAGCCAAATCCAGCAAGCGCTCAACCACCACCCTAAAGCTTCTGAGTTGGTACTGATTATGTCCTCAGTCAACCACATTGACTTGACGGCACAAGAGATGCTTATCACCTTAAACCGTGAGCTGGTGGCCAACAATAAGCGTTTGCACTACAGTTTTATTAAGGGGCCGGTGATGGATGTTATAGAACAAACAGCGGTGATTACTGAGTTATCTGGACGTGTATTTTTGAGTACCGTTCAGGCCATTAACCTGCTCACCGATGACAATCTTCATAACGACCAGCACCCTACTGTGCAGCAACAAGAATTTCATTAGGCGAATTAAGCACTACCTGGTGTTCAAAACCACGCTAAAATTAACACAAGCCCAAGCTTTGACGGCTCAAAGTCTGTGGCCTCCATTTACTTTTATTAGACACACAAAATTATGAGCGACTCGTTAACTATCTATAAGCAAATATACCCTACTCAGTGCGCAAAGCTGTCACAGATGGGCTATCGCTCACTGATTAATATTCGTCCAGACCTTGAGACTGAGCATCAGCCCTCAAGTGAAGCGCTAAGTGTCGCCGCTCAGCAAGAAGACTTAGCGTATGTCCACATTCCCTTCGATGAAGAGCGTCTTAGCCGTGCTACCGTCGTACGCTTTGCGGAGCAATATCACGCGCTACCAAAACCTATTATGCTGTTTTGTGGCTCTGGCCATCGTGCCAAGCTGCTTTACCAAAGTGCATTGATGCAAGGTTTGCTATAAGTTATATTGACGTCACCGGTTACGCATAGCACGTATTTATGATTATTTTATAACATCAAAAAACATAATTTTATTGTTAATAAGGATTTCTTATGTCACATCAAGTCAGCTTCTCAGGTCAGATCACCCCAGAACAAGTTCAACAAATCGCCGATCAAGGCTTTAAAACCATCATTAACAACCGCCCTGATGGAGAAGCTGTAGACCAGCCCACCAGCGCTGAGATTGAAGCCGCTGGAGTTGCGTATAAAGAAATCTCATTTGCAGGTAATGAGTTAAATATGCAACATGTTGAAGATTTCGCCGATTATTTCAATCAAGCCGAGCAGCCTATTTTGATGTTCTGCCGCACTGGCAATCGCTCAAATGGCTTATACGAAGCGGCCAAGCAAATGGATAAGCTAGACGACTAACTAAAGCTTTATTTGCTTTATTGCTATTTGCTTTATTGTATGAGCCACAATTATCCACAAAAAAGCCACCGCAACTATAGATAGCTGCGGTGGCTTTTGAGTTAAAACAGAGCTATTTTTTAGCCCACGCTTATAAAAAGGCTTACTGCATTACTAGGTATTCAAAAGCTGATAAGGCCGCTTTGGACCCCTCGCCCATAGCAATGTTGATTTGCTTAAACGGTACCGTAGTCACATCACCTGCTGCAAAAATACCACGGCGATCGGTCTTACACGCTTCATCAATTTCAATCTCACCAAAGCGGTTCACATCCACAAAGCCTTTAACAAAATCAGAGTTTGGCACTAGGCCAATCTGAACGAATACCGCAGATAGGTCCTGCTCTTTGATATCGCCTGTTGTGCGGTCTTCATAAACGATTGAAGTCACTTTACCATCTGTCGCTTTAATCTCTTTGGTGGCAGCAGAGGTAATGATATTAATGTTATCAATTGACTTGGCTTTATTAATCAATACCTGGTCCGCTTTTAAATCATCAGCGAATTCAAAAACAGTCACGTTTTTGACGATACCGGCCAAATCTAGCGCCGCCTCAATACCTGAGTTGCCACCGCCGATAACCGCGATATCTTTGCTTTTGAAGAAAGGACCGTCACAGTGAGGACAGTAAGCCACACCGCTACCGATGTTCTCCTCTTCACCCGGTACATTTAGCTTACGCCACTGAGCACCGGTTGCAATAATAATACTGCGCGTTTCAAACTGCTCGCCGGTATTTAACTGAATGCGGTAGTTCTCATCTTCCGTTTCACTCAGCTGTTTCACACTGACGTGCTCTTTAATGGTAATGTCATATTCAGCCAAGTGTTTTTCAAAGTTTGCTGACAGCTCGCTGCCGGTAGTTAAAGGCACGGAGATTAAGTTCTCAATACTTTGGGTATCCTTTACTTGACCGCCAATACGATCAGCAACGATGGTAACTTTAAGACCTTTACGTGCGCTGTAGATGGCTGATGCCACCCCTGCTGGGCCACCACCGATAACCGTCACATCTTGACGCTCTAACTGTTCAGCATCCTCTTCACTAGGTGCGGCCAATAAATCCGGATACTGTTCTTGTAGCTTATCAATGATACGTGCCGTATCTACTTTACCATTTAAGAAGGGTTTGCCGTTCAAAAATACCGCTGGCACGCCTTGAATGTTGTTGGCTTCTACTTGCTCTTGGAACAGCCCACCATCAATCATCTCATTGCTGATGCCGTCATTTAATAAGGCAAACTGGTTTAATGCTTGTACAACCTCTGGACAGTTGTGGCATGACAATGAAACGTAAGTTTGGAACTGTAAGGGCTGAGCGATACGCTTCACCATTTTTTGGATGCTGTCATCAAGCTTCAGCGTGTGACCACCGGCTTGTAAGATGGCTAAAATTAGTGAAGTAAACTCATGCCCGCCTGGGATACCGCTAAATACGATACCTGTCTCATTATGGCCACTGTCTTTTTCAGAGATAATCTTGAAGCTAATTGGGCTAGGTAAGCTGTCATCGGTCGCAGCGTCATCAAAGTTAATTTTGTCGGTGGTACCGGCAATCTGCTTTAAAAAGTCTACCAATTCGGCTTTTTTGGGATGGTCACCTTGACCGATCACGAAGCGAATGGGGTGAGTCATATTTTCACTGTAACTTTTTACTGCATCTAATAAACCTTGGTCTAACATGGTAAGCTCCTTATCTAATTTTTATTTGCTGTCTTATTACCAAAAAGGGTGAAACACGACATTAATGAGCCAGCCCATTGACTGATTGTCGTGTTATCTCATACCTCTATTATCGAAGCTTGCGCCCCAAACGGCAAGCGGATAAACCTCAACACTGCAATTTATAAAACTAAACGATTAAGATTAAACGTTTTGTATTTCAAAACAATACATTGGCTTATCATGCACCTTTGGTCAGGCCATTACCTTAATAATGGATGAGATAAGGAGTATTGTAATTTTGGCAAAATAACCGCTTTTAGGCATAGTGTTTAGCAACAATTTTGGGTACAATTTAGTTAAAGCCAACAATAAATATAAACTCTCGCACTAAATAGGGTGCTACTTTTAACATTAAGATAAGCGCTTTATTTAGTTTATAAAACCAAGAAAATAAGGACTACGCTATGTTCCATGAACACCGTGATTTAATCTCTGAACTTAAAAACACAGACTCTCATTTCCAAAAAATGTTCAAAGAACACAACGAATTAGACACTGAAATTGGTAAGCTTGAAAATGACGTAGTTAAGTCAGTTAGCCGTGAAGAAGAAATCGAGGAAATGAAGCGCCGTAAGTTGGCTCTTAAAGATGAAATCGGTCGTTATTTAGACGAAAAAAGCAAAGCTGAATAAGCCACCATGCTCTTCGTAGTTTTCATCAACGAAACATCAAAGCCCTACTGATTACAGTGGGGCTTTGACTTTTTAAGGCCTAACTGTGGTGGGAGGCGGCTAACTTGTGTCAAATGACGCTCATTTCACAAAAAAACCAAGCTGGCCACATCAACATACAAGGCTAGATGGCTTAATCTTACAAGACAACTGCACTACAAATGCAATCTCTTTAGTGAGGGCAGCAAATCAAGCAGTCACAATCAATACGCTTTGTTTACGTTAGTTAACCCGTAGTATCATCGTTGCTCATACTTATTAACGCTTTTTTTATGTTAATATAGCTTCGATGGTACAAAAACCTTCATTTGACTATCTATAAGACTCAGTACAAACTAAGTACACACGCTAAAATAAGTACACATGCTAAAAAAAGCAAATAATAAGGGCCACCGGGTTAATAAGCGATTCAATACCCCCTACCCTGTACTGACTTATAATGAATCACTTATATAGTTAATCACATAGTACCTAATAAAAGCGCTATTAAACCAAACCGTGTTTATTAGCCCATATGGCTACTCAACTTAGCACGAAAAAATCGGTTGTGAGACCAACACAGTCACCTTATTTATAAACACTGACTTGGTCAATTTAACTATCAAATCACTTGAACTATCAGACCACCCTTACATTTAAATTAAAACACAAATAACTCATACGGTATTATATGACCTGGAACGATCCTAACGCACAACAAGAAGCTCAAAACTACGAAAATCCTATCCCAAGCCGCTTGCTTATTTTGCAAACCTTGGCCGATCAAGGAGAGCTTACTCACAAACAATTGGCTCAATCTTTTGGGATTGACAATGAAGATCAATTTGACGCTTTAGGCAACCGCCTAAAGGCCATGGCCCGTGATGGCCAAGTCAACCGTGAAGGTAGACCTTATAAATACCGCGCTGTGACAAAGCAAGATGTGGTCACAGGTACCGTATCAGCGCATGCCAAAGGCTTCGGCTTTTTAGTACTTGATGACATGCCAGATTTGTTTTTGCATGAAAAACAGATGCGCTGGGTATTCAACGGCGATACCGTTAATGCTATCGGCACCACCACCGATAATCGTGGCCGCACTGAAGGGCGTATTGTTGAGGTTATCGATCGCCAACAGACCCACTTTATCGGTACCTTAGAAAAAGATGATGAAGGCTATACCGTATCTTTGGCAAGCCCCAACAATCATCAACCGATTACCGTTACCGAAGACAATGTCAAGGCAGTGAATGCCAAGCCAGGTGTTGCGGTAAAAGTCGACATTATCGATTGGCCTACTCAACACGAATTTGCCACGGGTAAAATCGTTAACGTGATGGATGATGATAATGACCGTGAGGTAATTATTGAAACCACTTTACTTAACTATGATATCCCAAGCGAATTTGGTGCAGGTGTTATCAAGCAAGCCAATAGTTATAAAGAGCCTAACAAGAAAGATTTGCAAGGCCGCATTGATATCCGCGACTTGCCAATGGTCACCATTGATGGTGAAGATTCACGCGACTTTGACGATGCGGTATATGCGGAGAAGCGTCCAGGCGGTAACTACCGTGTGGTAGTAGCCATCGCCGATGTGAGCCATTATGTCACCCCCAATTCAGCATTAGACCATGAAGCCTTCGAGCGGGGTACTTCTGTATATTTCCCACATCATGTGGTACCGATGCTACCAGAGGTATTGTCTAATGGCCTGTGCTCATTGAACCCAGGCGTTGACCGTCTATGCATGGTCGCCGATATTAAGTTATCGCGCGCCGGCAATATCACCGGTTATGAGTTCTACCCTTCTGTGATGCACTCTCAAGCCCGTTTGACTTATAACCAAGTCAATGATTACTTTGACGGTAATATGGAAAATGTCCCAGACTCTTTAACAGGCAATAAAGACGTTAAAAAATCTGTCGATACCATGCATCAGCTATACAAAGTATTGGTTAAAAAGCGCGAAGAGCGCAATGCGATGGAGTTTGAGACACCTGAGACTTATATTAAGTTTAATGAAGAAGGCGGCATTGATGCCATCGTGCCACGTACCCGTGGTGACTCGCACAAGCTGATTGAAGAGCTTATGTTATTGGCCAACACCTGTGCTGCTAACTTTGCCCTTAAAAATGAGCTGCCCGTGTTATACCGTAATCACGATAAGCCAGATTCTGAGAAATCTCGCACAGTGCATGAATACGCCAAAAACTTCGGTATCAGTTTCCCAGAGGAAAACCCCACTCAGGCGGACTACAAGCGGATTATCGAAGCCACCAAAGATCGTCCAGATGCGGTGAGTATTCACAGCATGCTGCTGCGCTCTATGATGCAGGCCAACTACTCACCGGACAACATCGGTCACTTCGGTCTTGCTTATGATGAATACTCACACTTTACCTCACCGATTCGCCGTTATCCTGACTTAATGCTGCACCGTGCTATTAAGGCCAAAGTCACTGGTAAAAAACAACCGCAAATGGACTTTACGCTAGAAGAAGCCGGTCAGCAGACTTCAGATACGGAGCGCCGTGCTGAAAAAGCCTCGCGCTTTGTTGAGAGCTGGTTAAAATGCCACTACATGAAAGATCATGTGGGTGAAGAGTTTGATGGTGTGGTCACCACAGTCACCAGCTTCGGTCTATTTATCAATTTGACTGAATTATTTATTGATGGCTTAGTGCACATCTCAAACGTGGGTAAAGACTACTTCGTTTATGATGAAAAGCAGCAGCAACTTATCGGCCAAGACAAAGGTATGGTCTATGGTCTAGGCGACTTAGTACGTATTAAAGTGGCTGCGGTCAACATGGACTTATTGCAAATTGACTTTGAGCTTATTGCCAAGCTTAAAGCCAGCGCCATGAACCAAACCAAAAAAGACGGTAAAGCCAACGCTAAACAAAAGCCATCGGCTCAAAACAGCAGCGCTAAACATGGGGAAGACAAAAAACCGTCTCGTCGCCGTAGTAGCCGAGGCCGTGGTAAACCTAAGTCTTAGACCGGTCTATAAGCTTACAACGCTTGAGACAAAAAAGTTGAACCGTTAAGCATAAAAAGGTGCCATTCAGTTATCTGGGTGGCTTTTTTATTGGCTTATCATTTTAGCTGATAGTTAATGCTTGAGGTTTATTGTCCCCTATAAGCTCAGCTCAGCACTGATGGGTAAATGATCCGATAGCTCAGACCAAGGCTTGCCCTTATGCACCCAAGCCCGCTTAACCTTTAGGTTACGTACATAGATACGATCAAGGCTTAGTACCGGCAGCTTAGCCGGATAAGTGGGCAACAGCTTTTTATGTTTTTGCATAAAAGCTTCTGTCATATTAAGCTCATGCGCCAATCTTTGACACGAGACTTTTTTCCAATCGTTAAAGTCACCCGCTAAGATAAGGGGGCGGCTTTGATCAATGGTGTCATTGACGTACTCAGCAATGGCTCTATACTGCTTTTGACGATCATTCTCTAACAGATTTAAATGAGCGCACAGCACCACCACCGGCTCAGACCAGCCCAAAGGCAACACTTCACAGTGCAGCACGCCTCTTTGCTCAAGCTTATTTACAGTGATATTTACATTGTGCTTGGGGTCAAGTGGATGACGACTGAGCACTGCATTGCCATGGTGACCATTTTCATATTCGCAGTTTTTACCATAGCTATGTGCGCAGTTTAGATATTCACCAAACCACTCATGTTGCGACTGATTGGGGTATTCGTTGTATTTGACCATACGTTTAAGATTTTGCCCCTGCACTTCTTGTAGACATAAGATATCAGGGTGTAAGTCTTTTAAAGCCATGCCTATTTGCTTGGTCACAACTTGGCGATTGAGCGGAGACATGCCTTTATGGATGTTGTAGGTGGTAATGGTGATGCTATTGGAATTTATCATTATCAATATACTTAATAGTGTCAAAGTGAGTGAACTAAAATGGCTTTATTTTTATTATGAGCGCTTATGCTTAGCCTTGTCTGGATGATTATAATATGGATTGGGCTTAAGGTTTGAGGTCGATTCGTTTTTTAATGCAGCATATTGTTAGCAATTATTTGGCAAGACTTAATAGCTCACTTATCTTATGGGCTTAATAAACCCGTCTTATGAACCTAATAAAAAAGACACTGATTATAAATCAGTGTCTTTTTATATCACTCACAGCAGCTTGGGTTTAGCGCTGTTTGGATGATACGATTTGAGGCTAATAGCGAGTTACCAAAGCAATCGGCATCTGTTCATCCATAATATCTTGCGGCATAAATACCACCTTACCCCCATTATGAATGACCTGTTCAATGATTTCACCCACCGCATCATCGGTTACCCCGTCAGCAGTAGGATCCTCTGCTAATTCTAACGTCTGCGCTTTTTCATCGATCGTTGCAGGCTGCATATAACCACGGCGCAAGTACAAGGTCTCGCCCGCACCTTGGAAGGCTGCACGGTAAACTTCTTGTAAATCTGTGCGCAGCATCTCTACACCACGCGCTTTATCAATATCGCCTAACGCCGCTTCATGCAGTGAGCTGCGATATGCTTCAACGGCTTCTTGTACGCCATCTACTATATGCTGAGCACTGCCATTTTCTAGATCGGTTACGTTAGATACGGCGCCGATGATATTATCAGGGCGATCACAGACTTCTTTATAATAGCTGATGTTGCGGTTATCCCCTACTAAAATCAGTGGCATTCTATGCTCACCCCACAGCTCCTGAACACTCTTATCCACACGGTTAAAGTACTCTTTTAGGTAGCTGTTTTCGTTGTTCGCTGAACGATCAGAGCCACCATCGCCTGTTTTATAAAGGCTGTTGTTCTCAATAGGAAAGGGAATACTTTCCATGTGGTTTTGCGCTTTGTCATTCTGATCAAACTCTTTGATCACACGGCCGTTTGCCGCTTCAATCAGGCGGGCTTGGTCACGGCCGAGTACCACCACGTAATAATGTACAGCACTTGCCATATCACGAACCAAATCACGGGTCGCAAAACGTTCACCGATAATCACACGCTCTTTGGCATCAAAAGGCAGACGAATAACCTGGACATCTTCTGTACTGGCAAATATCGCTAAGGTATCTAGGTTATAGTTGTGGTCTAGATGATCAGTTTCGGCATGGATTTTGTCCATAATAGCCGCCGCTGTCCCTTTATCGTACTCATTAGTAATCCGCTCTTGCGCCACTTTAAGTTGATTCTTTAAAGAAATAGGGTCTTGCTCATTATCAGGATGCTGTCTGTGCGTGGTTACAAAGATACTTACCGCAGGGTTTGCTGTGCTTTCGCGTAAACTTTTCAAAGTCGCTTTCATAAAAATTTCCTTATTATTGTTGCTTTGGATTATTGTTGCTTTGCTTTCTTAAAATTATTGTTTATTTTGACTATATAATTCACCTTAACAACTAAACACCCTATCTGCCACATGATTTTGTAAAGCAATGTTGAGGGCACTTGATAGCTTGTGTGTGTTGTGTAATTAAGTGAGTCGCCCTTTTTGTCTATCAAGTATTCCTACAATCTCACTGCAGACAAAACTACAGACAAACCATAAAAACAACGGCGATAAACAAGTTGCCCTAAACACCGCTTAATCGCACAATCAGCAGATAAGGGCACAACTGGCCTCTTGTAATCTGTGCTGATAGGCTCAATAGTTATTACAAAGCGCGTATTTTGTCGCCTATTTTTACAGTATTAACCTAGGATTTCTTATACTTTAAGCTGTTAATTTGTTTACAGTTACTATTTAGCCGGCTGTTATTAGACTGTTATGTGGCTAGCCGGTAGTTAAGTTAATATCCCTTTGATTACTGTCCATTCGCTTGTTAGCTTTAGGAATTCATTTATGCACCCTACCTCTTATACCAAAGATATTGATCCAAATTTACATCTGGTCAACTTCTCTGAAGTTACCCCAGAGCAGCTCAAAAAGCAGGTAACTGATGCTTTAGCGAAAGGCACCGCTTTTTTGGATAAATTAGATACGCAGCACAGTGCACCGGCTGAAGCTCAGCAGGCTTTGGATGATATTATCGAGTTTGACCATATTGGCCTAGACTTAGACCGCAGTTGGGGTATTTTGTCTCATCTTAATAGCGTGATGAGTAATGAGGATATCCGTGATGTGCATCATGACTTGCTGCCTGCCCTCTCCGCCTTTGGTACCCGTGTGGGTCAAAACAAACCTCTATATAGCCGCTATCAAACCATCAAGAATGACAGCGCATTCTTTGCAAGCTTAGAGCCTGCCCGCAAGCGTGCTATTGAGCTTGCTATTCAAAGCTTTGAGCTGTCTGGTATTGGCCTAGCTGCCGAAGAGCAGGCCCGTTATGCTGATATTCAAAGCCAGTTATCGACCTTATCTGCTAAGTTCTCAGACAATATTTTGGATGCCACACAGGCCTTTGCGCTACCTTTAAGCAATGAGCAGCTTGCCGGCATTACCGAAAGTGGTCTTGCCATGCTCAAAGCAGCAGCTGAGCAGTATATCGCCAAGCAAGACGCCGACCCGTCGATGCAAGATAAGCCTGAGTATGTGGCTACCCTGGATATCCCAGTGTATCTGGCTGTGATGACTCATGCTGAGGATCGTAAGCTGCGCGAAATATTATACAAAGCGTATGTCACTCGTGCCTCACAGTTTGATAGCCACACAAACGCCAAACAAGAGACGCTGGATAACAGCGATATCATGGCGCAGATATTACAGTTGCGCACTCAAAAAGCACAGCTTTTGGGCTTTAACAACTATGCTGAGGTCTCCTTATCACGCAAGATGGCAGACAGTGCTGAGCAAGTAGAGCGCTTCTTACGTGACTTGGCCAGCAAAGCTATGCCTGCTGCCGAGGCTGATTTAGCACAGTTACAAGCAGAAGCTGCTAAGCTGGGCATCGAGAAGATTCAGCCTTGGGATACTGCCTACTTGGCCGAAAAAGTAAAACAGGCCAAATTCAACTTATCACAAGAAGAAATCCGTCCTTATTTCCCTCTGCCTAAAGTGATTGAAGGGCTATTTACCATTGTCAACAAGCTGTTTGGGGTACGTGCCATAGAGCAGTCTGACAAAGTGGCACTGTGGCATAACGATGTGCGCTTTTATGAGCTGTTTGATAAAGATGACAGTTTAATTGGCGGTTTCTACTTCGATTTATATGCGCGCAGCGGTAAACGTGGCGGTGCTTGGATGAGCGGTTTTCAGGCCCGTTATGAGTATACTGGCAGTACACATGATGCTTATAGTCAACTGCCTGTGTGCTTTATGGTGGGTAATTTCACACCGCCAACTGCCGATAAACCAAGTTTATTGACTCATGATGAAGTACTGACCTTGTTCCATGAGTTTGGACATGGCCTGCATCATTTATTAACCCAAGTGAGCGTTAGCGATGTGGCCGGCGTCAATGGCGTTGAATGGGATGCTGTGGAGTTGCCCAGTCAGTTCTTAGAGAACTGGGCTTGGCATTCAGAGGGTATCGCACTTATTAGTGCGCATGTTGACACTGGTGAGGCGCTACCAAAAGAGCAGCTTGAGGCACTATTGGCAGCCAAAAACTTCCAAAGCGGTATGCAGACCTTACGTCAAATTGAATTTGCTTTATTTGATTTGCTCATCCATGCCCAATCACCGGCACCCGATTATCAAAACATTTTAGCGACTTTAAATGGTGTGCGTGATGATATTGCCATCCTAGATACCCCAGATTACAACCGCTTTGCCAATGGCTTTAGTCATATCTTCGCTGGGGGCTATGCGGCAGGTTATTACTCTTATAAATGGGCAGAGCTATTGTCCGCGGATGCCTTTAGCCGCTTTGAGGAAGAGGGGATTTTTAATGCAGACACCGGTCAATCTTTCCGCGATAATATCTTAGCGGTAGGCGGAAGCTTGCCTGCCAAGACCAACTTTGAAGCCTTTAGAGGCCGTGAAGCCAGCATTGAGGCACTACTGCGTCATGGCGGCTTTATAGATGACGAGGTGGCCTAAGATGCGCTATCAATCTACTCGCCCTAAGCGTCAGTTCTTAGCCGGTGTCAGCTGTCCAAAATGTCAGACCATGGATGCTGTGGTACAGGTTCGGGTGTTTGAACCTGAGCCTGATGAATACATCGAGTGTACACAGTGTGGCCATACTGAGCGGCGCCCTGATCCAGAAGCGATTATCGAAAAAAATGCCTTGGCCAATGACGCCATGAGTACCGGTACCTCAGGGACGGTTAAGTTCTTAGACTAGTCTAAGCATCTAAATTAGCTAAGCGCTTGGCCACAAAAAAGCCAGATACTAAATTAGTATCTGGCTTTTGTCTTTTTTAAAATCATCAACTTATTTTAGGACGGGACATATCACCTAATGAGCGGTGCTGCTTATTAAAAGAACCACTGCCAAGCGGCTGATATCTCTGTATCTTGTGAGCCATCGTCTTCTTGATTGGCATAGTCGGTATGGGCACGACTGGCGCTGACATCCAGCTGCCAACGCCTATCATAGCTGATATCTTGAGCGTCATAGGCGGTTAGCTTAACACCCACCGTACCGCTTACCGCATCACTGGTATCATCATCCAAACGATGGTCGCTATATTTGACCACCCCATAGTCGACACCCACATAAGGCGACCACCGTATTCTCTGAGCCCCAAAGCGCTTCCAGCTAGACTGACTTGGCTCATAGCTTAGCGTGTTGCGTAGCGTGACCCCACTTTCGGCGGCATTATAGGCATTATCAATACCACGCACCCCTGAGTAGATAGAGCCTAAAGACTGTTGACTCACCCCAAACAGCTGGTCATCACTATACTGAGCTTGTAGCTCATGTGTCATCTGCCAATAGCCTTTACTTTGACCAGACTCAATAATGGGATGTTGATGGGTTAAGTAACCTGACAACAGCCAGCGTAAATACTCATCCTCTAGCCCTTGCTCAGTCGCCGGATTATCATGATTACCAAATCCTTGCTCAGCACTTAAGTCGACCACCCACGCCCCCGTAGTGATTTTGCTCGGATCAGTGCTTGAGCGTTTATCAAAAAGCTTGGTGTGGCTGATACCTAAGCGGCCGCTGCTTAATGTGGGGCTTTGAATATCTAACCGACTGCCTAGCAGCTCACTGGTCACCTCTTGGTGAGCGACCTGACCATATAACGTGGTAATACTGTCTTGGTCACGCTTGAACATATAATCGCCACGTATATTGGCCTGCCAGCTGTCCCCTTCCTGCTCAAGTACTGAGTTTGGCAGCTGAGTGGTTCGTTTGTACTCATCTGCTGCAAATAGTGCTGACCACTGCCAGCGGCCATTCGGAATTAGGGTATAAATACTGGCACTACGGCGCTGATTGTCCTCATCATAGCCGTAGTTATCACCTAGGCTTTGCTCCATCGATATCGAGGTATAATCTGCCTGACCTAATACGTTGCGTAGGGTGCCATGGAGCTGAATTAAGTTATGGCCATAGCTGTCATCAGGGTCATAGCGCCATTGCATGTCTGCACTAAACGGGTCAACCTCACCTTGTTGACTGACCTTGATACGCACATCTTGACCGACCGGATAAATATCTAACAGCAACTGACCATCAATGACGCGCTCACCGTGACTGACCGCTTGATCTAGCGCTGCCATATTTGCCGGTTTACCGATAATATCGCCAAATAAGCGCTGTGTTGGCAGTTTGGTTTGATTGTCTATCTCGGTAATTTTAGAGACCAGTATTTGCCATGTAGACCGGCCATTTTCAGCAGGGGTTGGGACAATATTAATCTTAAAGTAACCGGCATCCAGATACGCTTCAGTAATCGCACGCACCAAGTCGTTAGCATCAGATACTGACACACACTGTCCTGTCTGGGGGTTTGATGAAGACGCCGTAGTTTGAGAATTAGTCTGCGGATTAGCCGTCATCTCCTTGTTATCTACAGACAGCTGTCTGGATTTTTGACGCAGCTTAGCTTGCACGGATTGAGTTAACTGCGGCATGTCACCTAACGTAATTTGCTGAATAGGCAGGCAAGCTACCGTATTTGGATCCGCTTGACTGGGCTGAGTATTAGCCGATGCGTCTGCACCTTGGTCATTGCCGCTTTGCTGCGACTGACGCAGGGCATCAATACGCTGCTGCTGCAGTGACTCTTGCCAAGCTTGTTGTTGTTCAATGGTCTGCTTTAAGGGGGATGCCAAAGTGTTATTAATCGCTGCGGCAGGCAGTATCACACCACTGGTCATTAGAGCTAGCAGCGTACTGCGTAGATAACCGTGAGACTCATATCTGGTTTTAAAAGAGGGTTTGTCGCTATTAATAGCGGGCGTTATAAAAGGTGATAACATAATCATTCAACATCTATCATGGAGGATTAAAAAGCCCATACCTGTGACAGGTATGGGCTCCAATAACGTACAAAGCATCTATAAAAACAATAGCTGCTACAGCGAGGCGTTAAAGCTTAACATCTGCCTTGGTATTAGCGCCATCACTATCGTCCCAATCAAAATTAGCATCAATATTTACAGGTAAATCTAGCGGCTTGCCTTCAAAGGCATCTTGAACCAAGCTTGGGATGTTTTGAACAAAGCCTGGGATACTAAAGGTTTTTGCATCTACGCTTGCACCAACATTATGCACAAAGTCATTATTATTGGTGGTTTTCACCTTTGCATCACCCAGCTTGCTATTAGCGGCTCTGACGGTGGCAGCTTTGACAGCAATATCATTGCTACCCACTGATGCATCAAGATTATCCGCAGTCACTGTGGCGTGGTGCGTCGTTTGCTGATGATCAATATCAAATCCAGCTCTGCCAGCGGCGCTGACACCTAAGATAGTGCCATTATTAAAATCATCTTTTAATAAGCCCAGCACATCGCCTTTAGCCGCATCTGTAATAAACTGAATCGGTGAGCCATCAACAGCAAGGTCAGTATCTACCTCTACCTTTCTAACCACATCTTGCGCTGAGCTGATAGTCAGATCATTGCCTGAGATAGTTTGCAAGCTGCCTGCATCGACATTACTTTGTAATGTCACATCCTTACCACTATTGATGGTGATACGCTCGGCGTTAACTTCACCCAACTGATAGTACTGACTGTTGTCTGACTCAACATTTAGGTGAGCACCGATATTATCGGTACTAAAACGCTCTTCACCTGCATTAACAGAGACATTACCGCCAATACCAACATTGCCTACTTTGTTACGAGACTCTGCTGCAATAACCGCGACATTACCGTCTTTATTGCCATTGGTTAAGCTTACAGTATCCGCATCGATAGTAGCACCTTCAACAATCAAGGCGTCATCCGCCTCATTTGCGGTCACGGTTAAGTCACTGGTATTAACGGTAGCGCCGTGCGCTTTATTACCGGTCTCATTAACCACACCTAAGTGACCACCAACACCGATGTCATCACTACTAAGGACAGTATCAGCAATATTTAGTGAAAATCCTGTATTACCGTCCATAGCGACACCAACTGCACGATGGTTGTCTTGAGCCGCTGCGATATTAGCACGATTGCCTTTTATGATAACCTCATCGGCATTAATAGTTGCGCCATCAACTTGTGCTAGCTGCTGAGCTGTTACGGCTACTTTTTGTGCATCTACAGTTGCAGTTTTGGCTTGTGAGTCTTCTACGCTTAGGTAATTAAAGCCTGCTTGCCCAGTAAATGACGGCGTGCCAATGACGGCGCCCGCGGCGGCTGTTGCAGGAATAACGGTCAGACCAACTGAACCACCAAGTTTACCACCGCCTACGGTAGTCCACTGCTTGTCATCATCTTGTCCGATTCGTGCCTCTTCACCGGCGCTAAGCGTATAGTTATCTGCCGTGACATCTTGTGCCGCTATCGCACTTGTGCCTGCATTGATCGCAACCTCTTTTGCGTTTAATTGGCCTTTGACTGCTTTTGCATCACCGGTTTGTAAGTAGTCATACTCACCGCTGCCAGTCACGCCAATGGTCACATCAGCTAAGGTGCTGCTGCTGGCGCTAACGCCTACATCACCGCGGCCGCTGTGCGTGGTTGTGACCGTTGAATCATATGCAGAAGTACCATTATAGTCATCTGCTTTAATATTAATGCTGTTGGCTTTGATTTGGGTACCGGCATCAACCGCACTATTGGCCGCATCCACTGTCACGGTATTGTCAGCATTGATGGCTGTCGTATGGGCTGTTTTAACCTCAGTGGTTTGACCAATACCCTCTCCAGATAGGCTAACTGCACCGCCAACAATTGGGGTAATACCTGCAAAAGCCGTTAATGCGGCATCACCACCGGCCACAACATGACGATCAACCACACGGTCGTAAGACGCCTCATTGGTAATATCTTGACCGCTTAAGCGTACGTCAGCCGCTGTAATCTGCGCCCCTTTATTGGCTAAGGTTTCAGTCGCCGTTAATGAGGCACTCTCGCCTGCGTTAACACTAGAGTTAACGGCCTGATACTCATTGTGCTCATCAATAATTTGATCGGTTCCGATACTCAGACCAAGCTCAACACCGGTTGCGCCGCCTCTAATATAAGCTTCAGGACCCGTGCTCTTAACCACTTTGCTATCAACTGCAGTCAGCGCTTCACTGGCACCGACCGTCACATTATCTGCACGGATAGTGGTGTTTTGTGCGGTGGTTAAATCACTGCCATTTAAGTTGATTTCTGCGGCATTAAGCTCAGCATTGCCCGCTTTTAGCGTATTACCACGTGCGCTACCTGTACCAGTCGTCGTTAGCGTGGTCACACCTTTAATAGCAGTTTTTGACTCAAATAAATCTGGCTTATCAAACGCCGCTAAGCCTTGGCTCAAATCAACATTAAGGCTGGCTTCTGTACCGCTCTCAATATCATAGGTTTCAGTTTTGCTAATATCAGTCGCATTGGCAGCTTCTGTATTTAGCTCACTGTTTGCGGTCACATTTAAGCGGTCAGTTGTTGAAATATCACTGCCTGAAACCGTCACGCTGTCACCAGTTAAGCGCATATCTTTCGCTGTTAAGCTGCTGGCAACTGCAGATGTCGCAACTCGATCTGTCGCTGACTTTTTATCGGTGATATTAAAGGCTGTACCGTGACGATCTTCGCTATAATCTTGCTCTTTTGCAAAACCGTTAGCGACTTCTAGTGCCTCACCTGCATTGATATCCAGCGTATCATCAGCAGTAACTGAACTGGCATTGACGCTGACATTTGTATCACTGGCTAAGCTTACGTTATTGGCTTTGATTTGACTGCCAGTAACCGCGGTTTGTTGTTTGTTATCAATGTGAGTCTCACCGCCACCGATACCGCCCCAATATTTGAAGTCTTCTTCATCTGTTTGGCGATTCGTGGTAGTACTGCCTGCAACACTTAGCCCTTTATTAGCCGTTAATTGAGCGCTATCTGCCGTTAGCTGCACGCCTTCTAAACCCAGCTCACCGTCACTGTTTAATGCCACGCTATTAGCATTAATAGTGGTTTGATGACCGGCTTGAGTCGCATCCGTTTGAGTGCGTGCCCCTGATTTTAAGGCAGCCGTTTCACGCTTATAACGATTAATTTGGCTTTGTGAATTTTCAGTGGTCTCAGCAGACGCTTGCAAATCGCCGCCAGTATTAACCGCTACAGTCTTCGCGTTAATCGCTGTCCCTGCAATACTTGTATCTGCCGCAGAGCTGACATTAATTTGATCGGCAGCATCTAGGCTTGATTGATGATACTGCTGGGTTTTGTTTAAGGTTTCATCTTCATTAAACCACAAGCCTTTGCTGTTACGTGCCGTCGTACTGTCTGTATCAGTTGTGGTCACACCACTTAGATCAACTGTCTTACCGCTGACGCTAATATTATCACCTGTCACTTGGCTGCCTGACACGGTAATATCACCGCCAGTTAGTGCAACGTCTGTACCAGAGATGCTTGAGCCATTATATGCTTGTGTTTCTTGATAGCCTGAATGGGTTAAGGTGACCTTATCTTCAAGCGCCTCTTTAGTCACTTCTTTATCGGTACGAGCAGTTGTGACATCACCGCCAACAGACAAGCTATCATGGCCTGTTAAATCAACTGAGCCACCTTTAATAGTGCTATCAACAACTGCTAAATTAGCAGCCGTGGCATCAAACGCTTGACCTGCCTCAAACTGGCCTTGTAAGGTTTGTGTCGCTTGCTCATCTGTATTATGCAGACGGATGCGGCCTGATTGCATGCTACCTAAGATTTGGCCGTCTAACACTAATTTAGGCTGAGAGCGCTCTAAGCCGCTTACCTCAAGCGTGTCATAATCTACTTTATTACGCCCTGAGATGACATTAATGGCATCCGTTGCTGTGATATTGCCATTGATATCTACTTTTGGTGCCAATAGATCCAAACGCTGTGCACCATTCACATCACCGCTTACCGTTAAGGTATTGCTTTGACGATCACCCACATTAAAGCTTTCTAGACGCTCCTTTGCAATATTTGGCGTACCCACAACCAACGACGCACGATTGGTATTAATAAAACCGCCGCCCTCAGAGGTAATGCCATTAGGGTTAGCAAGCACATAATCAGCGGCCATCCCAAACACTTCTTGTTGACCTAACAACAACGATGGGTTTTTGCTGACCACCTCATTTAAGATAACAGAGGCGGTCCCGGTTAAGTTGCTATTGGCGTCAAGTTGACCCGCAAGCTGTGACTTACCAGCGGTCAGTGAGTTATTTAATACAGCGCCCGATTTACTCACATTAAAGTCTTTATACTGGTTATGAGAAAGACCTTTTGAGTTTGGGTTAGCAATATTGACAACATCGACATTACCCACTTGGCTCACACTGGTTTCGCCAACGGGTTTAATATTGTCTGCAAGTGCAGCAACACTTATAAAAGGTAATACCAGCGCCATGCTGACTGCGCTTGCAATCCGGCCTTGAGGGGATAATCTAAAAGCTTGTGTGTGATTCATAACCGTGCCCTTTTTAGTAATTATTGCCAAACCTATCTTCATTGTTGAAGCTCATCTACACCCTAAGATCGATTTGACAGAGATGAAGCTCTATCACATCAACTTAATAATAAAATCAAATCTATGATTCATCTAATCAGATAAATATGACATTATTATTACAATTAACGCTGTCGTTACAATTACCACCACTTGTTACCTATAGTTAATGGTGAATCAGTTGTTAAACACACTTCATCATTTAAATTAGCAAAAAGAACAACCGCTTAGCGGCTATTTTTGTATCTAAATGTGATAATAAGACTGCATTTAAAATAATCATTAATTAATAAATTTAAATTAAGTTACATATATCAGGATGAATACTACTCATATAAACCCTTTTTGTTATCTGTAAATACTCATCCTCTCTCGTCGCAGCGCTTTATTTATTAGATATAGTAATCATTAGAGTTATTTTTAAATTAATTATTAAATAAAAAATATTAAACAATATATTTAATATTGTTTAGTATGGCTTGCCATTGCTTGTTAACAAAAAAATTACAACGACCCTGTCCATAAAAAATAATATTATGTATCAATGACCTGACTAAAATATTAAAAGCGGTATAAATATAGAGCGTGTTTATCCTCTAAAATCGCTATTTGCTATCTATAGCCCAGATAAAAACAATCCAGATAAAAAAATAGGGCATAACCGAAATTCAGTTATGCCCTATTATTTTTTTATAGATTAAGAGGTTTAGTACTATTAACCGCTAATCTTCTTGTACTTCATACGCTTAGGACCAGCATCATCACCTAGAGTCTTCTTGCGATACGCTTCGTACTCTGAATAGTTACCGTCATACCATACAGGGCCTTCTGGCTCAAACGCCAAGATATGGGTTGCGATACGGTCAAGGAACCAGCGGTCATGCGATACGACCAATACGGTACCTGGGAATACTTGAATCGCATCTTCTAGGGCACGTAAGGTTTCTACGTCCAAGTCGTTCGACGGCTCATCCAGTAAGATAACGTTGGCGCCCTGCTTTAGCGTTTTTGCTAATTGCAGACGGTTACGCTCACCACCAGACAGGTTACCGACCAGCTTCTGCTGATCTTGACCCTTGAAGTTAAAGCGGCCAATGTACGCACGGCTTGGGGTTTCGTAGTCGCCAACTTTAATGATGTCTAAGCCGTCTGATACTTCTTCCCACACGGTTTTGTTATCATCAAGGTTATCACGCACCTGACCCACATAGGCGACGCTGACACTCTCACCGAGCTCAACCGAACCGGTATCTGGCTTATCAAGACCGGTCATCATGTTAAACAAAGTGGTCTTACCAGCACCGTTAGGGCCGATGATACCGACGATGGCCGCTGGTGGTACGTTAAAGCTTAGGTTTTCGTACAATAGACGATCACCGAAAGATTTTGAGATGTTATTTACCTCAATCACTTTGTTACCTAAACGAGGGCCTGGTGGAATATAAATCTCTGAGGTCTCGTTACGCTGCTGGAATTCTTTTGAGTTTAGCTCTTCAAAGCGCTGGATACGAGACTTAGATTTAGCCTGCTGACCTTTTTGGTTTTTACGCACCCACTCAAGCTCTTTTTTCAGTGCTTTAGCAAAAGACTCTTCTTGCTTCTGCTGTTCTTCTAGACGCTTGTTCTTCTGCTCTAGCCACTCAGTGTAGTTACCTTCATAGGGATAGCCATAACCGCGGTCAAGCTCTAAAATCCACTCGGCCACGTTATCCAGGAAGTATCTATCGTGGGTAATGGCAACGATGGTACCGCTAAAGTTCTTCAAGAACTGCTCTAGCCACGCCACAGACTCTGCGTCCAAGTGGTTAGTCGGTTCATCAAGCAGTAACATGTCAGGGCGAGATAGCAACAGACGACACAGTGCCACACGGCGCTTTTCACCACCCGATAGTTTGCTTACATCGGCATCCCAAGGTGGCAGACGTAGTGCGTCGGCGGCTTTTTCAAGCTGGGTATTTAAGTTATGCGCATCCCAAGCCTGAATGATGTCTTCCATCTTACCTTGCTCTTCAGCCAGCTTATCGAAGTCGGCATCGGGGGCGGCATATTCTGCATAAATCTCATCCAGACGGGTCAGCGCATCTAACGCCTCACGCATACCATCCTCAACGTTACCGCGTACATCTTTGCTGTCATCTAGCTGTGGCTCTTGAGGCAGGTAACCAATCTTTGTACCGGGCTGCGCACGAGCTTCACCACTATAATCGGTGTCCACGCCAGCCATGATGCGTAGCAGTGTTGATTTACCCGCACCGTTAATGCCTAAAACGCCAATTTTTGCGCCAGGAAAGAAAGACAAGCTAATGTCTTTTAGAATTTCACGTTTTGGCGGAACAAGTTTTGATACCTTGTTCATGGTATAAATATATTGTGCCATTAAGACTCCATTATCAGGGTTAGGTCTGATTAAAAATCAAATAAAAAAGCAATTAGAAATCGAATATACGGTTAAGCAGCATTATCGCATATTGGCCTACAGTTATCATCTTATGTTGTGGTTTTCCTGCTATTGTATGGCTTTTTCATAGCTATTATCAGCGTATTGCCACAAACGGGGGCCTATTTACGTTATCACCCAAAAGCTATAACAATACACTGCATGAATTGTAGCGCTTTATGCTAAAGTAATCATTAAGAGTCAGCCCTTATCATTTGGACATCTTACTTAGAGTTTGCGCTCTAAATGCACCCCAACACTTTAGTAATCTGTGAGTAATAAAACTTATAAATCGGTCTATTACTTATTCAAGGGCTTAACTGTTCTACCTTAACCATTTATTAGGGAGTCGTTTATGACACAATCTATCGATATCACTCATAACACCGCTGAAAACCGTTTTGAAACCACAATTGATGGTCATACAGGATTTATCAGCTATCAAGATCAAGGCGATGCCATTGTATATGACCACACTATCGTGCCATCAGAGCTTGGTGGTAAAGGCGTGGGGTCGGCGCTGGTGAAGCATGCCCTAGACTATGCCCGTAGTGAGAACAAAAAAGTAGTGCCACAGTGCTCATTCGTAGCCTCCTATATTAACAAACATGAGGCGTACCAAGACCTGGTAAAATAGCTATAAAAACCAAGGTGGTTTATAAAAAAATATAAGCAATAATCCACACTTAGGCATTACAATTCCCATAAAGCAAATATAATATACTAGAGGCTGTTTTGCAGTGCTCTGGTGTATTATTATAGGGGTATCTTTGACTTATTTAGGAGGGCTTTATGAGCCATCTCACCGACTCTCAAGTAGAGCTGCAATTGCAAGATTTAGAAGGCTGGGTTAAAGAAGGTAATGCTATCGTCAAGACCTTTATTTTCCATGATTTTGTCGAGGCGATGAGCTTTATGGTTCAAGCCGCTTTTCGCGCCCAAGAGCTCGAGCATCATCCTGAATGGACCAATATTTATAATGAGGTCCACGTGCGTTTGACTACCCATGACTTAAACGGTATTTCAAGCCATGATATTCGTCTGGCCAAGCGTATGGAGCAAATATTGCAGCAAAAAACCTTTTAATTTCACTGAGCAAAGCTCTTAGAGATTAATGGTTTAACCCTCTGTTTGCATAGGTAGCGGTTGCGTAATCAACAGCTACCTATTTTTTATCACCCTCTTTTGATTGATAGGCTAATATTCTGTGGCAAATTTTAAAACCCACCTTACTGGCGGCTTTGCAGTCAGTGGGGTTTTGGGCTTGATTACTTATAAAGCAGGCTTGGTAGATGCTCAGCAGTTCTTAATGTGTGTGTTGGCAGGCACGGTGGGCGGCCTGCTGCCTGATATCGACTCTGACAACTCCACGCCAATTAAAATGGGCTTTGACTTTGTGTCACTGGCGACTGCCTTTGCGTTGGTGATTCACTGGCGCAGTGAGCTGTCGCTGGTTTCAATGATACTGTTATGGCTGGCAGGCTACGGCTTTGTGCGCTATGGGGTTTTTTCTATTTTCACCCGTTTGACGGTGCATCGCGGTATTATCCACTCGGTTCCTTATATGCTGGTATTGGCACTGGGGCTGACGTGTCTGAACTTTTATATCTTTGATATACCCGCTATTATTAGCTGGTTTTATGGATCCTTTTT
Organism: Psychrobacter sp. H7-1; assembly: GCF_904846585.1. NCBI lineage: Bacteria > Pseudomonadati > Pseudomonadota > Gammaproteobacteria > Moraxellales > Moraxellaceae > Psychrobacter > Psychrobacter sp. H7-1. The sequence goes on along the minus strand of NZ_CAJHBH010000021.1, from coordinate 10,127 downwards.
ATTGTTAGGCTCACTGGTACATTTGGGCTTAGATGAAGCCTATAGCGTTGACTTATTAAACCGTCGTCTGAAGCGCTCATCGGGTACAGCGATGAAGTTTTATCAAGACTCTCAGCGCTATTATTATCTGGGGCTATATACTATTTTATTGATGTTTATTTTCATCTCCCCGCCTTTTGAGCCGTTTTTTGAAAAACTTACCGACCCCATCACTTGGTGGGTATTAAAAGATGAGATATTACCTCAGGTACTTATGCGTAATATTTAGTCTGCCTTGGCCACTAAAGCTGGCTGCGGTATCTGTTGACGGATTTGCTTTGAGTAGCTGTCTGCGCTTTGATTGTTGTCAACGCTAAAGTGTGCCACCTTGGGATTGATATGCGCCGCTTTATACCATTGCTCAATACGCCAATTCTGTGTCTGCCTAGGCAATAGGTGTTGGTCATAAAGGTAATTTGGCACATAGCCGGACATCAAGATGCGATAATCCCAAGGAAAGTCCCTACCATCAATGGCACGTGCCATATCAAATATGACCGTGGTACAGTTACGAATGAGAGTGTTATACCAGATGGGCTGCTGCTGTAGCTGCTTGACCTGCTGCAAATAGGCCTTAAACAGCGCTTGCATCTGCGCTTTGCTCATCCCCTCAATAGGCAATAGATATACTTGCTCACCGCGTACATTGGTACGGGTATAAATAATATCGCGCTCTTCTGCGGCCACTACTGCCATTTCAAATTGTTTTACAAATCCGCCAAACGCTGAGAATGACTCACTTTCTTCTTTACGTATTTCAATAGAGAAGCTCAGTGGCCGCTCATCTTCAAAGCGAAAACTTAGCAAAGTGTGCGCTATTTGCTCACCCATCCAGTACGAGTTGACAATATCTACCCCGCTCAGCTTGTCTAAATCTACCGTGCGCTCGCTCCAGCGCTCGGTGGCGACTACTTCCTTTGTGTCATCGCTGGCCACTTTATAATAATAAGGCGCCTCAGGCTGCGATAGAGGCTGAGTGCCTGTGCTTCGTACCCAGTCAAAGTTACGCACATTATGCAAGGTAATCAGATTGGGGTTTTGGGGATCTTGGGTGAACTGTAGCACTTGGCTCACCTCTGGCATCCAGTGTCTATCCTGCTTAGGTGGCAACCAGACAAACCACATCAAAAGCATCAGCCACAGCGTCCACAGTAGAGCCAGCTGTTTTTGCCAGTGCAGCGCTTGCTGCCAATACGACTTTAAAGTTACCCCAACGCCCACACCAAGCACCAGCAGTATAATCACTCGCAGACCCCCTAGGGGCACCAAATGTATCCACAGCACCAAGCCTGCCCATAATGCAGCCAGTAGCACCGCCAGAGTTACGCCTGCTTTTATGATCGGTGAAATACGTGCCTGCGGGGGCTTAACCACAAGCTGTTTGGTCAGATTAGCAGTATGAGAGGGGTTGATTTTGGTCATAAGTGGGAGGCGTCCAAAGGCTAGGTTTGCCGTAAGTTTATTTTAGTGTCCGTAACTTAGCAAATAAGCTCACAGGGATAATACAAAATAGACGAGAAAATAGTAGTCTTGGGCGTTGAATATAAATGCACCTTGGGATAAAGTGAGAGCAACTAAATAACCATACGAGGTGATACTCCCCCCATGTCTGATGACAATTCTGGCACAACCAGCTGGTCCATGCGCGGCTTAAAGCGCTGGCTTCATACTGCCCCCGAAACCCGGGACGAGCTGATAAAATTGGTCCAAAACTCACGCCAGTTTTTAGAAGCCGATACCGTAGATATGCTGGAAGGGGTGCTTGACCTACCCGCCACGCAAGTTCGTGAGATTATGACCCCGCGTCCTCAAGTCGAGGGAGTTCGTGAGCATGATACCCTAGGCGATATTATGGACATGATCATGGAGACCAGTCATTCACGCTATCCGGTGTTTGACAGTCAAGATGATGATGCCGTCATTGGTATCTTATTGGCCAAAGACCTAATTCCTTTGCTGGTCAACATGATTCGTCAAGATGAAGATGCAGATACTTCTTTTCGCCTAAAGTCATTGATCCGTCAACCTTTATATATCAGCGAAACCGCACGCTCTGACACGCTGTTGCGCTCACTACAGCGTACTCAAGTGCACATGGCTGTTGTGGTCGATGAGTTTGGTAACATGGTGGGCGTGGTCACGATGGAGGACTTGCTCGAAGAAATCGTCGGTGACATTGTTGATGAGCACGATGACTTTGAAGAAGACAGTGACATCAATAACATCATTCCTCACCCCGAAAAACCCAATACTTGGATTGTTCAGGCCTCAACCCTCATTGAAGACTGCAATGAAGAGCTAAATACTAATTTTGATGACACCGACGTTGATACCATGGGCGGGCTAGTCATGCAGGAGCTGGGCTATGTGGGCGACTTAGAAGGTGAAAGCGTGACTACTCAAGGCTGGCACATCTCCATCATTGATGTGGAAGGACGCTTTATCAAACTGCTTGAATTAACCCCCGTGGCTGAAGACTTATACAATGAGGACTAGAGCTGGCTTGCCTTTTAATGGCCAAAAGACCGGCTTAGCCTGTGTAGCGGTCATGGCCTCTACGCTGCTGGTGAGCGCTTGTCATACCTCATCTGTCGCTTCTGGCAAATCTGGCCAAAATGTAGCGACGTCTACTGCCTCTGCCCCAACCATCGCTTTGGTATTAGGTGGCGGGGGCGCTAAGGGATTTGCTCATGTGGGTGTGATTAAAGCTTTGGAGGCCAATAACATTCACCCAAACTTGGTGGTAGGCACCAGCGTCGGTAGCTTTGTGGGCAGTCTTTATGCCAGTGGTAAATCTACTGCCGAGCTTGAGCGCATTGCCCGCACTACTGCAGACAGCGAGCTGACCGACTTTACCTTAGCTTATCAAGGTATCATCGAGGGCAACAAGCTGCGTGATTTTGTCAATCTACAGGTCAATAATCAGCCCATTGAAGCCTTTCCCATTCGCTTTGGCGCAGTGGCGGCTGAAAAGCACAGCTTAGCTAAGACCGTATTTACCCAAGGTGAAGCTGGACTTGCGGTACAGGCCTCAAGTAGCGTCCCTAATGTATTTATCGCTCCCCGTATTCCTGATCCTAAGACGTCAGGCATCGTGGGTAAAAAATATATCGACGGCGGGGTGGTCAGTATCGTACCCGTGGATAGCGCCAAAGCACTGGGTGCAGATATTGTAATTGCGGTGGATTTACAAATAAATAAAAATAAAAACACCTCTCCATCGGGTATCAAAGATGCCAACCGCAGTCTGTGGTCATTAATTGAACAAGGCTATAATAGCTATCTTAATAGCAGTGCTAAAGACTCAGCCACTCAAGCTTACCGTCAACACTATGCGGCGATTAATGAGGCAGAAATAGGCCGTGCTGATGTGGTCATTCGCCCTGATGTGGCGAATATCAGTGCCATTACCACCTTAGATCGCGAAAAAGCCATTGCTGCTGGCGCTGCTGCCACCGAGCAAAACTTGCCAGCCATCCGCGCAGCGATTGCTAAGGCTCACGTGCAATATCGGCTCAATAATTGACACGCAATCTTTGCCATTGAATAAGCCCAAATTGAAAAACCCACTATCATATTGATAGTGGGCTTTTTTTATACAATAAACTGGGTTTATTTTACGATGGCGCGATATTTAACCACCGCAGTTTCATTAATACCCAAGCCTTCTATGGTCCAGCGTAAGTTCTTATAGTACTCAAGTGGCACATCTTGCATTTGGCCATTAATACTACCACGCAGTGGCATATGACTAAAGTTGGTGCCATCAATACTGGCAGAGGCTGTATCGGGTGATACTTGACCGACCAGCTTCACCTCTTCTGGAATAGTCATGGTCACATCCATTTTACGCATACGGTCTTTACCGGTGTTGGTAAAATAGCTGTGGTACTCAATCACATTGCCTTTTTGTAGGCGAGTATTGGCATCAATAGGCTTCAAAGTAGGCTGACCTTGAGCATCCACACTAACTAAGGCGGCCACAGTCTTAGACACAACTTGATTGGCCTGGGTAGCTTGCATGGCGGCGGCATTGGCTTGATTGCTTGGGCTGCTCATTTCAGGCTCAGGTGTGGGTAACATAGCTTGAGCGCTTACGCTACCTGCCAATAGCATTGAGCCAATGGCCATACTGCCGGCAAGCTTTGTGACCAATTTAGAGGAAGTTGATGCATAAAATTTCATAAAATACGTATCCTTTTGAAGTGGGGTGATAAACAAGGGTTAAATAAAGTCAGCCATTAGGTAGTAAGCGCCGCAGTGTCTTTGCTGTTGTTATTATCTTTATGATTTAAAAATACTGCAAACTTACAGTATAAGGACATAAATCGATAGTATGCGACAAATTCACGTAATTATCTGTATTAAGTCAGTTGCCTCAGTCTTACACCTAAAATAAAGATAGCCCAAGTTGGCATTTTTTGCTATCGTAAAAGCGTTTATTTCATTCCCTTATGCCTTAAGCCTATTGTGATATTTTCATATGATTGATACTGCTATGCCAAAAATAACGCCAGACTATGTTCATTGGTTTCGAAACTCAGCTCCTTATATCAATACCCATAGAGGCAAAACGTTCGTCATTATGTTTGGCGGCGAAGCTGTAAACCATCCTAATTTTAGCAATCTTATTCATGACTTTGCGTTACTGCACAGTCTAGGTATTAACTTAGTCTTAGTGCATGGTGCACGGCCCCAGATTGAGAAGAACTTAGATAAATTGGGTATAGACTCTCCACTACATAAAGACATTCGAGTCACGCCGCGCGAAGCCATGCCCGCCATTTTAGAAGCTGTGGGTGCGATTCGCTTACAGATCGAAGCTCAGCTTTCGATGGGCCTTGCCAACTCCCCCATGTATGGCTCACGCATCGATGCTGTCTCAGGCAACTTCGTTACTGCCAGACCTTATGGTGTCCGTGATGGCGTTGATTATCAAATGACCGGCGAAGTGCGCTCCATTGATGTTGAAGCCATCAAAAACAATCTTATTCACAATCATATCGTCATCCTAGGCTCAATGGGCTACTCGGCCACCGGCGAAGTATTTAACTTACTTGGAGAAGATGTGGCGCTTAAAGCGGCCGTTGCACTCAATGCCGATAAGCTGATTTTCTTAGGTAATGAGACGGGAATTAATGAAGAGGGTCGTTTGCTACACGCTATGATCCCTAATGAAGTGGACCGCTTCTTACGTGATCGTGACTTGGACCGTGAGATTTATTACTTCTTATACTGCGCCGCTCAAGCTTGTCGTGCCGGTATCCACCGTACACACATCATCTCGTATGCTGAAGATGGGGCACTGCTAGAGGAGCTGTTTACTCGTGATGGCTCAGGCACACTCATTAGCCATGACCCTTATGAAGAGATTCGCCGTGCCACCATTGATGATGTGGTAGGCTTAATTGAGCTGCTCTCCCCTCTTGAGGAACAAGGCATTTTAGTCCAGCGTTCACGTGAGCGCTTAGAGCAGGAGATTGAGCTGTATAGTGTGATCGAGCGCGATGGTATGATCTTGGGCTGCGCAGCCTTGCATCCCTTAGATGACGAGTCAGCAGAAGTGGCGTCCATTGCCATTCACCCAGATTATCGTAATGGCAGTCGTGGTGCAGATTTGCTCGCCTTTTTAGAGCAGCAAGCTCGCAGTCATGGTCTGCACAACCTATTTGCGTTAACCACCCGTACCGCACACTGGTTTGTGGAGCAAGGTTTTATTGAAGTGAGCGCAGATCAATTGCCTGAGCCACGCCGCACCGCCTATCACAATGGTCGTAATTCAAAAGTATTCCAAAAAAGACTATAGCACTATTTTGCTACGACTGTAGACCATAAAAAATACCTGCTAATAGCAGGTATTTTTTTGATGATTTTTGAAACTCTCAAATCTGCCAATTATTAATTATTGTGCAGGCTGCTCAGGCATTTTTGGATTTACCTCAATCATCTGCACTTTAAAGATTAAAGTGCTGTTAGGATCGATGCCTGAGTTACCGGTTTCGCCATAAGCCAGATCAGCTGGGATATACAATTCATACTCACCGCCTTCTTTCATCAGCTCTAGACCTTCTGTGAAGCCAGGAATCATGCCTTCAACAGGGAATACTACCGGCTCACCGCGGTCATACGAGCTGTCAAATACTGTGCCATCTAGCAATTTGCCTTCATAGTTAATTTTAACCATATCGCTGGCAGTTACTGATTTTCCAGTACCTGGCTTGATAACTTTATACTGTAATCCTGATTTAGTGGTTTGAACGCCTTCTTTTTTAGCATTTTCGGCTAAGAATTTGTCACCAGCGGCTTTATTAGTGACGGCGTCTTTTTTCATCTTTTCCATCATTTCAGTTTGTTTCTTTTCTTCGTACTTAGCCATGACCTCCTGCATTTGCTCTTTGGTCAAAGCTGCTTTTTTATCGCCATAAGCATCACGAAAGCCCATTTCGAAGGTATCGAGATTTAAGTCATTCAACGACTCTTTATAACTCTCTGCTGTGGCATAGCCAATGCTGTAGCCTACTTTTTCAAGCTCAGAGCTTTTTTCAGTTACGGTAGCGCTTGAGCTGCTTTGGTCAGCTTTGTTGCCATTATTAGCACAGCCAAAAGCTAAGGTGCTCACTAAAGCTACTGCTAAAAACTTAGGAACCATTACTTTTTTCATAAATGAACTCTATTGTTAATTAAAATTATTGTCTGCTAAATCTGGTTATTATTTATACGCTGTCAGCATCTACACAGGCCAAGGTGTCTTTAAGGGGTTAAACCAATAAGCCCCTCTAATTTTCATTGACTCACAAAGTTATGAGTCATTCGACATTTAGTGTTTCGCATAATAATAGGCGTAATAATATCAAAAATGGCAATTAATCACCATATAACTAAGTTAACATGCTAAAGTATTGTATAGTAAATGTTAATAAATGCTAAATATGTCACATCTTCTCACATATATCTAAACTAATATTAAAAATAGCTATTTATTATTACTGGTTATTCCGATAAAGTGACATCGTAAGCTGTCACTTTTTTATAGTGAACGTAACAACTGACAGCTTTTTATCTAAGATATAGGTTAGTTTTTTTTAGAAATAAATTTAACTAAAGTAGTTAACCTAATTTTTACCGCCTTAAGATTGTCAAAAATAAAATAATTTATCTTATTGATTTTCTTATAAGTAGCAGATAAAAATACTATTAAACTAACCTTTTTAGATAGACAAACTTAAAAATACAAAAGTATATTAGGGTCATCTTTAGATCCACTTATTGAATTACATTACAGGAGAAACAGCATGGACAACATGTTTGTTTGGTTTAATAGCAATCTAGGCGGACCAATCGGCTCGATTATCGCAGCCATTTTGGTATTCGTTATTGGTTGGTTAATTGCTATGGCACTGGCTGGTGTTGTACGCAACTTACTGGCCCGTGTTAATTTAAACCAACGTATGAACACCTCAACAGGTAAAGCTTACGACCTTGAAAACATAATTTCTAAGGTCGTTTTTTGGTTTATCTTCTTAATGGCAATCTCAGGCGCATTAAGTATGTTGAGCCTAAATGCCATTTCAGCCCCATTTGCCAATATGATTGACAACGTACTGTCATTTATTCCCACCTTACTAGGCGCTGTGATTATTGGCGTGATTGGTTGGGTCGTGGCGACAGTGGCACGTACCGCTATCAACACCGCTTTATCTAAGACCACTCTTGATGAAAGACTAAGTGCACAAGCGGGCGTTCAACCTATGAGCAGCACCATTGCTGATATGGTTTACTGGGTTATCTTGCTGTTTGTACTCGTTATTGTATTAGGCCAGCTACAATTAGATGGCTTATTTGCCCCATTAACCAACATGCTAAACAAAGCAGTAAGTTACATCCCGAACCTATTTATGGCAGGTGTGGTGTTCTTTGTGGGTTATATCGTGGCAAAAATTGTCCGTGGTATCGTAACTAATATGGTTACCAGCTTAAACCTACAAGGTTTTGCTGAGAAAGCCGGTATTAGTAATAATCGTGAAAATAGCTTACCTAATATCGCCGGTTCATTGGCGTTCTTATTGGTCATTATTCCAACCACGATCATAGCTTTAGATGCCCTAAACATCGAAGTTATCTCGCGTCCAGCGACTAATATGCTGAACAAAATTATGAGCGCGCTGCCGAATGTCTTTACTGCAGCAGCCATTTTAATCATCACCTACTACATCATGAAAATGGTCGCGAATGTGGTTAAAGGCTTGCTTGAAAACACCACAGTTAATGCCCTGCCTGCCAAGGTTGGTCTAGACAGTGCTATGGGTAAAACCCAAGTTTCAGACCTTGTTGGCCATGCTATCATCTTCTTTGCTATGTTATTTGCAGGTATCTTAGCTGCAGACTTACTAGGCTTTGGGCAAATCAGTGGCATCATCACTATGTTCATTGCTTTTGGTGCTGACATTATCTTAGGCGCTGTTATCTTGTTCATCGGTTTCTGGTTAGCCAACATCATCGCTGGTGTGGTTGAGCGTTCTGATAAAGGATCACAATTTTTAGCCAATATCGTTCGTGTTCTTATCATGGGTCTTGTGCTTGCGATGGGTCTAAAAGCGATGGGGATTGCCGATTCTATTGTTAACCTTGCCTTTGGTCTTACTTTGGGTGCTGTGGCTGTTGCCTTTGCCCTATCGTTCGGTCTTGGTGGTCAAGAGGCTGCTGCTCGCTTCTTACGTAAGCTACAAGACAAGGCAGAAACTGAAGCTGAAAAAGCGAAAGTTGAAAAAGCCATTGCTGATACTGCTAAACAGACAGATAAAGAGCCTTCAATCACTACTGTTTCAGGTGATGAGCCTTCAATTCCTAATGTGGATGTGGATAACAAATAACAGCTAACGACTAGCTGTCATTGTCTCTAATCTCAAAAAAGCAGCCTTTTATAGGCTGCTTTTTCTATGCCCCGAATAAGTGTAATTTTTACACTTTGCCAGCCTTATTATTGAAGGTTGCTATAAAGGCTAAATCTTGTCAAAATCATAAACACGAAAAACTTTTAAATAAAATAAGGCCAACTCTTATGAAGCGTTTTAATGATAAAGCCGTTATCGTGACTGGAGCTGATTCAAGCCTGGGCCGAGTCACTGCTATAAAACTGGCCAGAGAAGGCGCTAATGTGATCTTAGTAGGCAGTAACAGCAAGGTATTACAATATATAGCAGCAGACTTGCCAGAAGACCATACTTGGATCAATTCAGGCAATCACTTAGCCATTACCTGTCGTCTAGACGAGGCCACACCGTCAGATGAGCTGGTTACTCACGTTTTACAAAAGTATCAAAAAATCGATGTTTTAATTAATATAAATACCTCGCTGCCTTTAGAGGGCAGCTTAGTGCAAGCGTTAGCCCAATCTAAAGGCAGTGTGGTTAATGTTGGCTTACTGTCGGACAATAGCAGTGAGTGGAGTCTTCACGATTATCAGCAACAAGACCATCAGCTAGCTGAAAACACTAAGCAGCTGGCATTAACGCACAGTACGAACGGTATACGTGTCAATGCGGTAAATGTAGGGCTAACAGCTGACGATCGTAATAGTCATGACAGCCGTCAGCTGTTTTTACAGCACAGTCCTTTAGGCGACCTTGTCAGCTTGGAGGATGCCTCTGAGGCCATTACTTTTTTAGCCAGTGAAGAGGCCCGTATGATTACTGGTGTCACCTTACCAGTCGATGGGGGATTAAGCTTAACCTATTAGATTATGCGTGATAAGTGAAGATAAGCAGTTGCTAGCTGTACAGCCTTGACTTCCTCCCCTCGCTAAACCGAGGGGATTCCTACAGCTAGACGGTCAAGCCCGACCGCAAGGATGTTCTTGGCAGCATTGATATCTCTATCATGCCATGTGCCACACTCAGCACACCTCCATCCTCTTATTCCAAGACCTGCTCTACCGCTCGGACTACTATCACTTATTTTAAGGCAGTGCGAACAGGTTTGGGTAGTGTAACTCTCATTCACTATCTCAAGCTGACAACCTGCATACTTGCATTTATATTCCAGTTGTCTTTTGAGTTCAAACCATCCTGCATCGTATGTCGATTTAGCTA